>JANNGJ010000037.1:0-2853 GCA_031403815.1 Burkholderiales bacterium
GTGGCGGTGACCGGTGCCTTCGCCATCGGCCAGTGGCCCGAGGCGGCGATGGTGATGGCGCTGTATGCGATTGCCGAGGCGATCGAGGCGCGCGCCGTCGATCGGGCGCGCAACGCGATCAAGGGCCTGCTCGAGATGGCGCCCGAAGAAGCAGCGGTGCGCCAGGCCGACGGCAGTTGGTCGATGCGGCCGGTGGCGGCGGTTGCGCTCGAAGCCATCGTGCGCGTGCGCCCCGGCGAGCGCGTGCCGATGGACGGCGTGCTCAGCGCCGGCAGCTCCAGCATCAATCAGGCGCCCGTCACGGGCGAGAGCATCCCGGTGGACAAGACCGTGGGCGACCCGGTGTTCGCGGGCACGATCAATGAGACCGGCACGTTTGAATTCCGCGTCACGGCGCTGGCGTCGAACTCGACGCTGGCGCGCATCATCCACGCCGTCGAAGAAGCGCAGGGCACGCGTGCGCCGACGCAAGGCTTCGTCGATCGTTTCGCGGCGATCTACACGCCGGCCGTGTTCGTCCTCGCGCTGGCTGTCGCCCTGGCCGGGCCGTGGCTGCTCGGCTGGAGCTGGCTGACGGCCGTCTACAAAGCGCTGGTGCTGCTGGTCATCGCCTGCCCCTGCGCGCTGGTGATCTCGACGCCGGTGACGATCGTCAGCGGCCTGGCCGCTGCGGCACGGCGCGGCATCCTGATCAAAGGAGGGATCTATCTCGAGAACGCGCGCAGGTTGAAGGCGATTGCGCTCGACAAGACGGGCACGATCACGCAAGGCAAGCCCAAGTTGGTGGACTGGAAGCTGCTCGATTCGGGCACGGGTTTGGGCACCGACGCCGCCACCGCCGAGCACATCGCGGTGGCGCTGGCGGGCCACTCCGATCATCCTGTCTCGCGCGCCATCGCCGCCGGCCTCCAGCCCAACAGCGTCGAGGCCAAGGACTTCAGGGTGATTGCCGGGCGCGGCATCCAGGCCGACATCGGCGGCACGACGTACGTGCTGGGCAACCACCGCCTGATCGAAGAGCGCGGCCAATGCGCGCCCGCGCTCGAAGCCACACTGCGCGTGCATGAGGATGCCGGCCGAACGGTCAGCGTGCTGGCCTGCGATGCCGGCCCGATCGCCTTGTTCGCAGTGGCCGACACCATCAAGCCCTCGTCGCGCGAAGCCATCACCGAATTGAAAGCACTCGGCATCACCCCGGTGATGCTGACAGGCGACAACCAGGCCACGGCCACGGCGATCGCGTACGAGGCCGGCATCGACGAGGCGCGCGGCAACCTGCTGCCGCAAGACAAGCTCGATGCCATCAAGGCGTTGCAAGCCCAGCACGGCCCCACGGCGATGACGGGCGACGGCATCAACGATGCGCCGGCCTTGGCGCAAGCCGACATCGGCGTGGCGATGGGCGCGGCTGGCACCGACACCGCGATGGAAGCCGCCGACGTGGTGGTGATGAACGACGACTTGCGGCGCATCGCGCAAACGGTACGCCTGTCGCGCGCCACCCACGCCATCCTGTGGCAGAACATCAGCCTGGCCCTGGGCATCAAGGCCGTGTTCCTGGTGCTGGCGGTGTTCGGCAACGCCTCGATGTGGATGGCGGTGTTTGCCGACATGGGCGCCAGCCTGCTGGTGGTAGCGAATGGGCTGCGGCTGCTGCGAAAATGATCGCCTGATGTCGATGCACCCTCACGCAAGCACCCCATCGCTTTCGCCGCCCTTGTTCGCGGCCTGGCTGATCGCCTTGCTGGCCACGGCCGGCGCGCTTTTTATCGGCGAGGTGATGGGCAAGACGCCCTGCGTGTTGTGCTGGTACCAGCGCATCGCCATGTTTCCGCTGGCGCTGATTCTGGGCATCGGCCTGCTCGAGGCCGATGGCCGCAGCATCCGCTATGCCCTGCCGTTGGCCTGGGCAGGGTGGGGCATTGCGCTCTACCACTGCCTGGTTTTCTGGGGCGTGATCTCGGAAGCGCTGACGCCTTGCGGCAAGGGCTCGTCGTGTGCCGATTCCGATGTGCAGGTGGCGGGGTTCGTGCCGATTCCCTTGCTGTCGCTGATCGCCTTCACGGCGATCTGGGCGCTGTTGTGGATTGCAAGATCAAAGGTGAAAGCATGAACAAGACGTGGGTCGTGGTGGGAACGGTTGCGGCCGTCGTGCTGGCCTTCTTCGTCGGCAGCGCGGTCTTCCGCGACAGCGCCAAGAAAGAAGTCGTTCAGGCTGCGCAGTCCAACAGCGAGGCGCTGATCCGCGCGCACTCGCCCATCTACGGCAACCCCGCCGCCAAGGTGACCATCGTCGAGTTCTTCGATCCCTCTTGCGAGGCCTGTCGGGCCTTCTATCCGGTCGTCAAAGGCATCGTCAACGCGAGCTTCAGCCAGGTGCGGCTGGTGGTTCGCTACGCACCGCTGCACAAGGGCTCCGACACGGCGGTCAAGATCCTCGAAGCGGCAAGGCAGCAAGGCAAGTACTGGGAGGCGCTCGAGAAAGCACTCGCGGCGCAGCCCGAATGGGCCGCGCACAACAACCCGCAGCCCGAGATGATCTGGGAGTTGATCGGTGGCCTGGGGCTGGATATCGCGAAAGCCAAGGCCGCCGCCAACAGCCCCGAAATCGCCCAGTTGCTGCGTCAGGATGTCGCCGACATGCAGGCCTTGAAGGTGGACCGCACGCCGGGCTTCTTCGTCAGCGGCACGCCACTGCGCGAGTTCGGCGAGACGCAGTTGAAGGCCCTGGTAGCTCAAGAGTTGGCCAAGCCGAAACCGCAATGACGGCTCGTGCCTGAGCGTGTGGTGAAGAACCGATTCGGCCTGCATCCCGGCGTGGGCGCCGCACTCGGCGCCGCGCTGCTGTTCGGC
>JANNGJ010000038.1:0-4245 GCA_031403815.1 Burkholderiales bacterium
GCTGGGCTTGATGCGGTCAACCGCGTTCAGGCGCACCGGCTTGGGCTCTGCGAAGGGCGCGCGGCGGTCGAACACGCTCTTGCTCTCGCGCGCGATGAAGGTCTTCACGATGCGGTCTTCGAGGGAGTGGAACGCGATCACGGCCAGGCGCGCTTGCGGCTTGAGCAGTCGGAGCGAATCGCTCAGGGCTTGTTCGAGGGCCTCAAGCTCGGCGTTGACGAAAATCCGAAGAGCTTGAAATGTGCGCGTTGCCGGGTCCTGGCCCGCTTCGCGGGTGCGGACCGCACGAGCCACGAGTTGGGAAAGTTGCGCTGTGGTTCGAACAGCGTCCCCGCCCTCGCGCCGAGCAACAAGCGCCTTTGCAATCTGAACAGCAAACCGTTCTTCCCCATAGTCGCGTATCACCTCGGCAATGGCGCCTTCTTCAGCGCGGGCAAGAAAGTCCGCGGCACTCTCGCCGCGGGTCGGGTCCATGCGCATGTCCAGCGGGCCGTCGAAACGAAAGCTGAAACCGCGTTCGGGGTTGTCGATCTGCGGCGAGCTCACACCCAGATCGAGCAAGATGCCGTCCACCACCGCAATACCGATTGAATCCAGCACCTGCGAAGCCTCGGTGAAGTTGGCGTGATGAATGCTGAACCGCGCATCGTCGATGCGCGTGGCTCCGCTCGTGGCCGCGGCCACGGCCTCCGGGTCGCGGTCGAAGGCAATCAAGCGGCCGTCGGGCGCCAGGCGCTGCAACAGCAGGCGCGAGTGGCCGCCGCGCCCGAAGGTGCCGTCGACATAGATGCCAGAAGGAGCCGTCACCAACGCGTCGATCGCTTCGTGGAGCAAGACGGTGGTGTGCTGCCATGGCGTTGCGCTCACCCGGCCCTCACATCACGTGGTCGCGCAGCACATCGGGCATGCCGGCGGCCAGCACCGTGGCCTCATGGGCGTCGTGACGAATCTTGTCCCAGAGCTCGAAGCGTGAGCCCATGCCGACCAGCAACACGTCACGCTCGAGACCGGCCCACTCGCGCAGTTCGGGTGCGATCAGCACGCGCGAGGCGCCGTCGATGTCGACGTCCATCGCACTGCCGATGAAAACCCGGCGCCAATCTTCGGCCGACATCGGCAGGGTCAGCAGCTTGGCGCGAAACTGCTCCCAGGCCGGGCGCGGAAAGATCAGCAAGCAGCGCTTGGGGTGCTTGGTGATGGTCAGCTTGTCGTCCGCCACCGCCTTCAGAATCTCGCGGTGGCGCGCGGGCACGGTCATGCGGCCCTTGCCGTCGAGGAACAGCCCCGCCCCACCCTGAAACACTGAATCCACCGCGCCGCCCCACTAACTTGCACTTTTCCCCACTTTAGCGGAGTGGATTCGTTGGGTCAACGAAATCTCGCGGAAAAATCAATCAAATCAAGCACTTAGATACGACTTCTAAGGAGATTTTCAGGCTTGGAGTCGTTCAAAAACAAAGACATGAGAGCGACACCGAAAGTGATACCTCAGGAAGTTGCGCCACCTGGGACTTTCCTGGGGGGTGGGCTGCGCCGAGGGGTGAGAATTACGCACCTCCCCCGCGAAATTGCCTGACATGAGCCTGTTGATCCTCGGCCTGATACTTTTTCTCGGCGTGCACTCGGTGCGCATTGCGGGCGAAGGCTTTCGCACGGCGCAGATCGCAAGACTGGGGGAGAACGGCTGGAAGGGCCTGTACTCGCTGGCCTCCGTTGCTGGCTTTGCATTGATCGTCTGGGGCTACGGGCAAGCGCGCCTGCAGCCCACGGCGTTGTGGCCCTCGCCCAATTGGCTGCGCCATGTGGCGGCCTTGCTGACCCTCGTGTCCTTCGTGTTGCTCGCCGCGGCCTACGTGCCCGGCAACGGCATCAAGGCACGCTTGCACCACCCGATGGTGCTGGGCGTGAAGGTCTGGGCCCTGGCCCACCTGGTCGCCAACAACACCCTGGCCGATGTACTGCTGTTCGGCAGCTTCCTCCTGTGGGCAGTGCTCAGCTTTCGCGCCGCAAAGGCGCGGGACCGCGCGGCAGGTACTGTCTATGCGCCGGGGCGGGGCTCGCGCAGCGCGGCCACCGTGGCGGTCGGCGTCATCGCCTGGATCGCCTTCGCACTCTGGGGTCACGCGGCCCTGATCGGCGTGCGGCCCTTCGGCTGAGCCTCGGCTACGAGACCGCGCCCTTGCCGGACGCAAGGCCTTGCGCGCTCGCCGCCGGGGCCGGCGTCGCGGCCGCTGCGCCCGCGTCGCCGTCTGCATCCGGCTCGAACGCATCAGCGCTCATGCGTTCGCGCCGGCGCAGGATGAAGATCAGCAGCGCCGCGCCACCCAGCAAGAGTGCGGCGGGGCCATACCAGAGCACCATCGTCGTCGACTTCAAGGGCGGCCGGTAGAGCACGAAGTCGCCGTAACGGTCGGTCATGTACTGACGAATCTGGGCCTCGTTGCGGCCCTGCTTGAGCAGGTCGCGCACCTGGTTGCGCAGGTCCACAGCCAGGTCGGCGTGCGAGGCGGCAATGGTCTCGTTCTGGCACACCAGGCAGCGCAATTCGCTGGAGATGCGCATCACTTCGGCTTCGAGCACCGGGTCAGCGGTGGCCGGTGCGGCTTCGCGGGCCAATGCCGGCAGTGTGGTCACCAGTGTCATGGCCGCCAGCAACGCGGCCCCACAGGCCCAGCGGCTCATCAGCTCAGGCCGGGTCATTCAGGGCCTTGAGCAGGGGCTCGATGCGTTGGCGCACAACATCCGGCGTCAGCTGGCCGGTGTGCTTCAAGCGCACGATGCCCTGGCGGTCGATGATGAAGGTCTCGGGCACGCCATAGACGCCAAAGTCGATGCCTGCGCGGCCATCGGCATCGACCAGGGTGGCGCGATACGGGTTGCCCAGGTTGGCCAGCCAGGCCTTGGCGGCCGGCGCCGCGTCCTTGTAGTTCAGGCCGTACACCGGCACCAACTGGCGCCGCGCAATGTCGATCACCAGCGGGTGCTCCTCGCGGCAAGGTGCACACCACGAGGCCCAGACATTGAGCATCCAGACCTGGCCCAGCAGGTCGTCGCGGCTCACCGTTTGGCTGGCATCGTCAAGCCGCGGCAGCGCGAACGCCGGTGCGGGTTTGCCGATCAGCGGCGACGGTACCTCACGCGGGTTGAGACCCAGGCCGACCGCCAGAAACGCCACGATGCCCGCGAACAGCGCCATCGGTACCAGCGCGTACACCAGCCTGGCCTTCATGGTGCGGCAGGCGACCCAGTGACCGGCGCCCGGCCACCACCCGGCTGGGTGGCGCGCACGCGGTAGCGTCGGTCGGCCACAGCGAGCAGGCCACCCAGGCCCATCAGCAGGCACCCGCCCCAGATCCACGACACGAAGGGCTTGACCCAGATGCGCACCAGCCAGGTGTCGCCCTTGATGACTTCGCCCAACTGCACGTACAGGTCGCCCTGAATGCGCGAGTCGATGGCGGCTTCCGTCATCGGGTTGCGCTGGACGCGGTAGATGCGCTTCTCGGGGTACATGTCAGACACCGGCTTGCCGTCACGCGTGACCACCAGGTGGCCGCGCATGGCGTCGAAGTTGGGCCCGCGCACGCCTTGCGCGCCCATGTAGGTGAAGGTGTAGCCGCGCACGGTGGTGCTGTCACCCGGGCTCATGGCCACATCGCGCTCGATATCGTAGGTGCCGACCATGGTGACGCCGAACACGAACACGGCCACGCCGATGTGGGCCAGCATCATGCCGGCGGTGGCGCGCGGCACCTGGCCCAGCCGGTGCAAGACGCGGGTGCGAACACCGCCGATCGGGCGCACGCGCTCCCACAACTCGGCCGCCACCGAGGCCACGATCCAGAACGCCATCAACAGGCCGACCGCCGAGCCCAGCGTCATCTCGCCGCCGATCCAGGCCCCCAGCGCCGCTGTGACCACCGTGACGCCCGCCGCCCAGCGCAGACGCAGGCCGAGCGCGGGCAGTTCGTCGTGCTTCCAGCGCGCCAGCGGGCCGATGCCCATGAAGAACACCAGCACCGCCATGATGGGCACGAACACGGCGTCAAAGTACGGCGCACCAACCGAGATCTTGCCCAAGCCGAGCGCGTCGAGGATCAGGGGGTAGAGGGTGCCCAGCATCACCGCGCCGGTGGCCACCACCAGCAGCACGTTGTTGGCCAGCAGCATGGTCTCGCGCGACAGCATCGAGAAGCGAGCCCCCAGGCCGACCGTCGGCGAGCGCCAGGCAAACAGCGCCAGCGC
>JANNGJ010000039.1:0-2366 GCA_031403815.1 Burkholderiales bacterium
ACCCTGGCGGCTTATGGCCTGCTCATTGGGGCGGGCCAGTTCGGCCTGCTCTTCATCGCGCTGCGCGCCGACATCACGCCGGGTCTGGCGTCCTTGGTGGTGCAGATCCAGGTCTTCTTCACCATCGGCCTGGCGATGGCCCTGGCGGGTGAGCGGGTACGCGGTTTTCAGGCGCTGGCCCTGGCGCTGGCGGCGGCGGGCCTGGGCTTGATTGCCCTCAACACCAGTGCCAGCACGACGCCGCTCGGCATTGCGCTGGTGTTGCTGGCGGCGTTGTCGTGGTCGGCAGGCAACCATGTGGCCAAGCGCGTCGGGCGGGTCGACATGCTCGGCTTCATGGTCTGGTCGAGCCTGTTTGCGGTGCCGCCCCTGGCGCTGTTGTCGTGGTGGTTCGAAGGCCCGCAGGCGATCACGCAGGCGCTCGCAGCCGCCGGGCCGGCAGTCTGGGCCGCCGTGCTCTGGCAGTCGCTTGGCAACACCCTGTTCGGCTACGGCGCATGGGCCTGGCTGCTGGCCCGCCACCCGGCCGCGACGATCACGCCGATGGCGCTGCTGGTGCCCGTGTTCGGTATTGGCGCCTCGGCCCTGCTGCTCGGCGAAGCGTTGCCAGCATGGAAACTCGCGGCTGCCGCCCTGGTGCTGGCCGGCCTGGGGCTGAACATCTTGTGGCCGCGACTGACGCTGCGGTGGTGAGCGCCGGGCTGTGGCGAAGAACCTATTTCGGCCACAGCACCCACATCTTCAGCGCCTGTTTCATGCGCCCGGCTTGCTGCTCGGCGCGCTCGCCCCAGCCCCAGAAGTAATCGGCGCGCACCGCGCCAACGATGGCCGAGCCGGTGTCTTGCGCCAGCACCAGCCGGCGCAGGGGGGTGGCGCTCAGCGGCTCGGTGGTCTCGAGCCACACGGGCGTGCCGTAGGGCAGGCTTCGCGGGTCGACGGCGATCGAGCGCTCGGGGCTCAGGGCCACACCCTCGGCGCCGCGCGGCCCGAGATTGGGGTCGGGCAGCGGCTCTTCGCGGAAGAACACCACGCGCGGGTTGGCTGCCAACATTTCCGGCACGCGCTTGGGAAAGCGCCGCGCCCAATCGCGGATCGCCGGCCACGAGGCTTCGCCGGGCCGCACCTCGCCCTGGTCGATCAACCAGCGGCCGATGGACTGGTAGGGCTGGTCGTTGTGGCCGGCGAAGGCCAGGCGAACGATTTGCGTGCTGCCATCGGCGGCGATCAGGCGCACGCGGCCCGAGCCCTGGATCTGCAGCAGCAGGGCGTCGAGCGGGTCGGCCACGTAGGCAATCTCGCGGCCGCGCAGGGCGACTTGGGCGATGGGCAAGGTCTCGATCTGGGCGCGGGTGAACCAGGGCTTGCGCGTGGCCAGGTCGGCCGGGGGCGCATGCAGCGGCACACGCAGGGCACCGCGTGGCATGCGGCTGGCGTCGATCAAGGGCTCGAAGTAGCCAGTGGCCAGGCCCTCGCCCGAGGCGGCGGCGTCGAGTGGCAAGACGCGGTAGGGCGCGAAGCGCTGCATCAACCAGGCGCGCACGGCGTCGTCGCTGCCGGGCTGGGTGCGCTGGGCTTCCGGGCAAACCTGGTTCCAGGCCGGAGCTTCGCGCTGGACCTCGGTGACCACGCGCTCGCAACTGCGCTGCAGGGCTTTCCAGGCTTCACTCACGCGGTCGCCGTTCCAGCCTGGCAGATCTGTCCAGGCTACGGCCACCCAGCGCGAGGCGGGATGCAGTGCGGCGGCGGGCCCGGCACTGGGGCTGGTGGCCTCGCGCGCAGGCGGCGGTCCTGGCGTCGGAGCGGGTGTCGAGAGGGGTACGGCGCTGCACCCGCACAGCAACAGCACCCCAGCCCAGTAAGCTCGGCGCATGTGGTTGCTCATACTTGAAGCGCTCGGCGCGTTGTTGATCCTGGTGTTCATCGTCTGGTGGACCATGTGTTCCGGCCGCCGCCGCGGTGAGCGCGGCAGTGACGACGACGCCTCAGGGCCCTGAGACCGATCGCCTCAGTGCAGCTGTTCGGCCCGGGTCAACACGAACTCACTGACCGTTGCCTCGAAGGGGTGCGCGTCTTCCGTCATGCAGAAGTAGGTGCCGCGCATCGTGCCCTGGGCGGTGGCCAGGCGGGTCCAGCTGGTGTATTCGAACTTCTAGCCCGGCTTGAGCAGCGGCTGATGCCCCACGACAGCCAGCCCGCGCACTTCTTCGGTGTGGCCATTGGCGTCGGCGACGATCCAGTGCCGCGCCACCAGCTGTGCCGTCACGTCACCGCTGTTGACGATGGTCACGGTGTAGGCAAACGCATGCACATTGGCCGACGCTTGTGACTGCTCGGGCAGGTAGGCGACGGTGGCGGAACAGGTGAAC
>JANNGJ010000040.1:0-4317 GCA_031403815.1 Burkholderiales bacterium
GCCGCGACCGTGCCCAGCTTGAGCGCCTTGCCGCCCAGGCTGCGGCCGCTGCGGCTGCCCAGCAGAAGCGCCAGCACACCTCCGGCCGCGGCGCCCTTGGCGTACTTGCCGAGATCGCCCGACTGCTTTGCCTGCTCGTACTGCGCAGTACCCGACTTGAGCAGTTGTTCGAGCAGTGACTGGACACTCATGACGATCTCCGAAAGGACTGGGGCGGGAACTCTAGCCTGCCTGCCTTGCCCTTCAACGCAGTCCGGCAATCACCTCGGGCGGCGCCTGCACCAGTTCGATCAACACGCCCTCACCGCCGAGCGGAAACTGCTCGTTACCCTTGGGGTGGATGAAGCAGATGTCGTGCCCCGCCGCGCCGCGGCGAATGCCGCCCGGGGCGAAGCGCACGCCCTGGGCCGTCATCCAGGCCACGGCCTGCGCCAGATCATCGACCCACAGACCCACATGGTTCAAGGGCGTCGCGTGAACCGCCGGCTTCTTGTCGGGGTCCAGCGGCTGCATCAAGTCCACCTCGACCGCGTGCGCACCGTCACCCAGTGTACAAATGTCTTCATCGACGTTCTCGCGTTCGCTGACGAAGCTGCCCGTGACGGTGAGTCCGAGCACATCGACCCAGAGCGAGCGCAAACGCTGCTTGTCCAGGCCGCCGATGGCGATCTGCTGCAGGCCGAGGATCTTGAACGGGCGCGCCGTCATGGCGCGAAGCTCAGGATCGGCTGATCGACCGCCAGGCTGTCGCCCTGTTTGGCCAGCACCTCGGCCACGGTACCGTCTTGTGCGGCGGTGAGGATGTTTTCCATCTTCATGGCCTCAATCACCGCCAGCTTCTCGCCGGCCACCACCTTTTGCCCAACCTGCACACTGAGGCTGGCCAACAGGCCGGGCATGGGCGAGAGCAAAAAGCGCGACAGATCGGGCGCCGCCTTGTGCGGCATCAGCGCAAGCAACTCGGCGGCCCGCGGCAACAGCACCAGGGTTTCGATCTGGCGCCCACTGTGCGCGACACGAATGCCAAGCGGGTTCTTCATGCCGCCGCGCTCCACCTGGGCGGTGAACGGCCGGCCATTGCAGGTGCCCGTCATGAGGATGGCGCCGAGGCGGGTGGTGCTCTGGATGGCGAAGTGGCGCTGGCCGCCCGGCCGCCCCAAGGCCGGCACGCCCCCCTGGGGGGCCGGCTCTGCTTGCTGAGCCTCGCGGTCACTGCCCTCGATGACCACATCGGCCTTGCCGGAGACGGGCTCGAACTGGTCGATGCGCACCGCATGGTGCTCTCGTTCTCCGTCAGCGCCCAGCACCACCACCACCAGATCCGGCAAGGCCTTGACACCGTGGCCCGGCAACTGCCCTGTGATGCCGGCCGAGCGCTCGCGCGCCTTGCGTCGCACGAAGGCGGCCAGCGCAACCAGGAACAGCGGGTCGTCGTGCGGCACGTCGACGCCGGCCAGGCCGCGGCCATAGTGCTCGGCGATGAAGCCGGTGTTGAAGTCGCCCGCCGCAAAGCGAGGGTGGCCCAGCAACGCCGCCTGAAAGGGGATGTTGGAAGAAATGCCGCGGATCACGAAGGCATTCAGGGCCTCACGCATCCTGGCGATAGCGTCATTTCGGTCATGCCCATGCACGATGAGTTTGGCGATCATGGAGTCGTAGTGCAACGGGATCTCGCCGCCCTCATAGACACCGGTATCAACGCGCACGCCGCCTTCGACAGGCTCAGGGCGAACGGATGGGCTCCGATCATCCTGAGCTTGTCGAAGGGCCCGCTCACCATCGAACCCCTCCCGTTCGGGCTGAGCCTGTCGAAGCCCAGGCCGAACGGCCGCGGCCCCCATCGTCTGCTCCGGCGGCTGGTAGTGAACCAGCCGGCCTGTGGAGGGCAGGAAGTTGCGGAACGGATCTTCGGCGTTGATGCGGCACTCGATAGCCCAACCGCGGCGCGTGATCTCGTCCTGGGTGAAGCCCAGCGGCTGGCCCGCGGCCACGCGAATCATCCACTCCACCAGGTCCAGGCCGGTGATGCACTCCGTCACCGGGTGCTCAACCTGCAGCCGGGTGTTCATCTCAAGAAAGTAGAAGCTCTGATCGGCGCCGACGACGAACTCCACCGTGCCTGCGCTCTGGTACTGCACGGCACGCGCCAGCGCCACCGCTTGCGCGCCCATGGCCGCCCGCGTGGCCTCGCTGATGAAGGGCGACGGCGCTTCCTCGATCACCTTCTGGTGCCGGCGCTGAATCGAGCACTCGCGCTCATGCAGATAGACGATGTTGCCGTGGGCGTCGCCGAGCACCTGGATCTCGATGTGACGCGGGCTCTCGATGAACTTCTCGATGAAGATGCGGTCGTCGCCAAAGCTGGCCTGAGCTTCATTGCGACAACTGCTGAAGCCCTCGAACGCCTCCTTGTCGTTGAAGGCCACACGCAAGCCCTTGCCGCCGCCGCCCGCGCTGGCTTTGATCATCACCGGGTAGCCGATGTCACGCGCGATCTCGACCGCCCGCGCGGGCGACTCAATGGCTTCGTTCCAACCCGCAATGGTGCTGACGTTCGCCGCCTTGGCCAGCTTCTTGGACGCGATCTTGTCGCCCATGGCCGCAATGCTGTGGTGCTTGGGGCCGATGAAGACGATGCCCTGCTCTTCCACCCGACGCGCGAAGGTCTCGTTCTCTGACAGGAAACCGTAACCCGGGTGCACTGCCTGCGCGCCGGTGCGCTTGCAGGCGGCGATGATCTTGTCCATTGCCAGGTAGCTCTCGCGGCTGGGCGCAGGGCCAATCAACAGCGCCTCGTCGGCCAGCTCGACATGCAGCGCATCGCGGTCGGCCTCGGAGTACACCGCCACCGTGGCGATGCCCATCTTCTTGGCCGTCTTGATGATGCGGCAGGCAATCTCGCCGCGGTTGGCAATCAGAATCTTGCTGAACATGGCCGCGCTCACAAAGGAATGTTGCCGTGCTTACGCCACGGATTCTCGAGCTTCTTGTCCATGAGCATCGCCAGCGATCGGCAGATGCGTTTTCGGGTCTCGTGCGGCTGGATCACGTCGTCGATGAAACCACGCGCACCGGCCACGAAGGGGTTGGCGAAGCGGGCCTTGTACTCCGCCTCTCGCGCCGCGAGTTTGGTGGGGTCGCCCTTGTCTTCGCGGAAGATGATTTCCACCGCACCCTTGGCGCCCATCACTGCAATCTCGGCGTTGGGCCAGGCGAAGTTGACATCGCCGCGCAAGTGCTTGGAAGCCATCACGTCGTAGGCTCCGCCATAGGCCTTGCGCGTGATGACCGTCACCTTGGGCACCGTGCATTCGGCATAGGCATAGAGCAGCTTGGCGCCGTGCTTGATGATGCCGGCGTACTCCTGCGCAGTGCCCGGCATGAAGCCCGGAACATCGACGAGGGTGATGACGGGGATGCTGAAGGCATCACAAAAGCGCACGAAGCGCGCGGCCTTGATGCTGCTCTTGATGTCCAGGCAGCCCGCCAGCACGAGCGGGTTGTTGGCCACGATGCCCACTGTGCGCCCGGCCATGCGCGCCATGCCGATGACGATATTCTTGGCGTAGTCGGGCTGCAGCTCAAAGAAGTCGCCGTCATCCACCACCTTCAGGATCAACTCCTTGATGTCGTAGGCCTGGTTCGGGTTATCGGGCACCAAGGTGTCGAGCGAGCGGTCCACGCGCTCGGCCGGATCACCACTGGGCCGCACCGGCACACCGTCGCGGTTGTTCAACGGCAGGTAGTTGAAGAAGCGGCGCACCATCAGCAAGGCCTCGACGTCGTTGTCGAAGGCGCGGTCGGCCACGCCGCTGCGGGTGGTGTGGGTGGCGGCGCCGCCCAGCTCCTCAGCCGTCACCTCCTCATGCGTCACCGTCTTCACCACCTCGGGACCGGTGACGAACATGTAGGCGCTGTCGCGCACCATGAAGATGAAGTCAGTCATCGCCGGCGAGTACACGGCGCCGCCGGCACAAGGGCCCATGATCAAGCTGAGCTGCGGCACCACACCCGAGGCCAGCACATTGCGTTGAAACACTTCGGCGTAGCCGCCGAGAGAGGCCACGCCCTCCTGGATGCGCGCGCCGCCCGAGTCGTTCAGGCCGATGACGGGCGCACCGACCTTCATCGCCTGGTCCATCACCTTACAGATCTTCTCGGCGTGCGGCTCTGACAGCGCGCCGCCGAAGACGGTGAAGTCCTGGCTGTAGACGAAGACCAGCCGGCCATTGATCATGCCGTAGCCCGTCACCACGCCGTCGCCGGGGATCTTGTTGTCCTGCATGCCGAAGTCGGTGCAACGGTGCTCGACGAACA
>JANNGJ010000041.1:0-12050 GCA_031403815.1 Burkholderiales bacterium
GTGCGCTGCTCGGCCGTGGCGTTGACGCTGTCGAGCATCTTCTCCACCATCCTGCCCTGCATGGGCATGCCCGCCATGCCGCCGCCGTGCATGGCGTGGCCAGCGTGGCCAGCCTGGCCGCCAGGCTGGGCCCAGGCGGAGATTGCAACGGTGCCGAGCACCGCTGCGAGGACCGCGGAGCTGAGCAGGCGGGTGGGATTGAAGAAACTTTGAGTGGATCGGGCCATGATGGGCTCCTGAGGCGTTGACGATGACCAGAGAATGCGCGCCCAGCGTGAGGCGCTGACGGCTGGCCCGTAAAGCTAAGTAAACCAAGCGCCGAAGGCGCGACGGCCTGGCTCAAGGAGCCGCGGGTTCAACGCGCAGCAAGACCCGACGCAGCGAAAACTCGGGGCTGCCACTGCGCAACTCCAGGCGCAGCAGCACGCCGCTCTTGCGGTCGACCACCATCACGCCGTCCAGGCGAGTGCTGTAGTCGGCCAGCGGTGCGTCGCCATACAGCTCGATCACGGCCGCGTCAAACGCCCGGCCCAGGCCGGTCTGCACCCCCAAGGCGATCACTTGGCCGCGCAGGCGGCCGCGGCGCCCGCTCTCACCCCCGATGACCTCACCAGTGAGCACGTCGCCCAGCGCCAGGTCCGGCTGCAGCAAACGCTGCCAGTGCAGCCAGCCTGAGCCCGGCGGCAGGCGCGGATGGTTGCCCCACGGGTCTTGCTGCCACAGCAGGGGCCGGTCTTGACCGACAGCCTCGGCGCTGAACTCCAGCTCGCTGCGCCGCAGGGCCTGCAGGCGCAGGCTGAGCTGACGCGCTGGGCCGCGGGCCAGCGGGCGCTCCTCGTACACCAAGCGTTCGCCCAGCGCGATCGGCAGGGCCGCCGCACGTGCTGGGGCCAGGGCATCGGGCGCGGGGGGACAAGCCCGCGCTGCGCGGGCCGCACGCAGCGCGTCGTCCTGCCCGCGCAGTTGCGCCAGGGCCAGGGCGTCGGGGCCGTGCGGGCGCATCGCCAGCAAGGCCGGCCAGAACACCGTGACACCCAGACCGAGGGCAATGATGTTGTTGCCCGAGCGCTCGTCGACTGCGTAGGCCAGCCGGGCCGCGCGCTGGCGGATGCGGTCAGCTTCGTCGTCCATCGCGTCGCAGCCCAGAGCGGCATAAGGTGCCGGGTCCGCGGCCAGCGGCGCCACGTCGCCCGAGCGCGTTGCGCAAGCGGCCAGCAGCAGCCAGGGCAGGAGCAGGCCGAGGGGGCGCGCGACGGTGAGCATGGCGGCGATTCTGCCCCGCGCCAGACACGCCCCCGGCGGCGGCATACTTGCGTCCGTGCCCCTTGCCCACATCGCCCTGCTCGACGACGAGCCCGACATCACCGCGCTGCTCGGCACCTACCTGCGTAGCCATGGCTACCGGGTCTCGGAATTGCACCGCGGCGCAGACCTGATGGCCCTGCTGGCGAGCGACCCGCCGGCGCTGGTGTTGCTGGACCTGGGCCTGCCGGGTGAAGACGGCCTGGCCATCGCCCGCCGCTTGCGCGAGCGTGACGCCACGGCGCCGCTCGGCTTGATCATCGTCAGCGGACGCGGCGATGCCGTGGACCGCGTCGTCGGGCTGGAAATCGGCGCCGACGACTACATCACAAAGCCCTTCGACCTGCGCGAGTTGTTGGCGCGCGTGAAAGCCGTGTTGCGGCGCACCGAGGGCGGCGCCAGCGCCGGCCCCACGGCCGTACCGAGCCCGAGCCCGGCGCCGCCCGACTGCCATTGCTTCGCGGGTTTCATGCTCGACACCGCCGCGCGGCGCGTGCTTGCACCCGATGGCAACGAGATCGCGCTGACCAGCGGCGAGTTCGACCTGTTGGTGGTGTTTGTACGGCACCCGGGTCGCGTGCTGTCACGCGACTTCCTGCTCGAACACACCCGGGGGCGGCAGGCGGAACCGTTTGATCGCGCCGTCGACGTGCTGGTGGGCCGCTTGCGCAAAAAACTGGGCGACGATTTGCAGCAACCGCAGCTGCTTAAATCGGTGCGCAGCGCTGGCTATCTGCTGGTGGCCTCGGCGCCCGCGTGATGCCAGCGCCGAGCGCGAGCGTCTTCCGCGGCCTGTTCGAGGCCAATCCCGACGGCGTGTTGCTGGTGGACGGCGACGGCCGCGTCGTGCTGGCCAACCGCACGGCGGCCGCGCTGCTCGGCTACAGCATCGAGGCCTTGGAGGGTTTGTCGGTCGATGTCCTGGTGCCCGCGCGCGCGGCCCCGCGCCACGCCGCCCATCGCCGCGGCTATGCGCACGCGCCACAAACACGCCCGATGGGCACCGACCTCGAGCTGATGGCGCGGCGCGCCGACGGCAGCGAGGTGATGGTCGAAATTGCCCTCAGCCCGCTGCACGCCGACGGCCAGGACTATGTGGTCGCCTCGCTGCGGGGCATCGGCGCCTACCCGCGGGTCCAGCGCGCGCTGCAACGCGCTCGCTACGGCGGCTTCGGCGTCCAGCTCGGGCGCATTGCCGTGGACGCGATCGACCCCGACGAGCTGTTGCGGCGCGTCCCTGCGGCGGTGCAAGCGGCGCTGGAGATCGACGCCGTGGTGGTGTACCTGCTCACGCCCAGCCAGGCGGAATTGCGCGTGGTCAGTGCCATTGGCATGGCGCTTGGCCCGGACGAGACCGTCGCCTTTGCCAACCGGCCGCACACGACGCTGGGCCAGGCGCTCAGCCAGCGTGCGCCCCTGGTCATTGACGACCTGGAGCGCGAGCAAGGCTTCGAGACCCCGGTCGATCAACGCCTGGCCGGAGCCCGCAGCGGCGTCGTGGTGCCGCTGGCGGACCGCGCGCGCGTGGTCGGCGCCTTGGCGGCTTGGTCGACACGCCCGCATCGCTTCGGCGAAGACGAAGTGGCTTTCCTGGAGTCGCTGAGCAACTTGCTCTCGACCAGCCTGCGCCGGGCGCAGGCCGAGACCGAGTTGCGCCACGCCCAGCGCCTGGAAACCGTGGGCCAGCTCACCGGTGGGGTGGCGCACGACTTCAACAACCTGCTGACCGTCATCTTGGGCAACCTGCAGTTGCTGACCGACCAGCCGGCGGTGGCGACGGATACGGTGGGCCGGCAACTGGTGGCCGCCGCCACCCGGGCGGGCCAGCGCGGCGCCGACCTGACCAGCAAACTGCTGGCCTTTGCGCGGCGCCTGGCGCTCGACCCCAGCGCGGTGGACCCGGTTGCGGTGCTGAACTCGCTGGCCGACATGCTGCGCCGCACACTGGGCGAAAACATCCACGTGGTGGTGCAGGCCCCGGCGACTTGCCCGCGCTGCATGGTCGATGTGGTGCAACTCGAATCGGCCCTGCTCAACGTGGCGGTCAATGCCCGCGATGCGATGCCCGACGGCGGCACCCTGGTGCTGCGTTGCGGCACCGGTGCGCCGACACGCGCCATCCGCGAGGTGGCCGGTGCCGGCCCGTCAGCCACCGATGCAACGCTGCCAGCAGCCGGGTGGGTCTGGCTGAGCCTGACCGACAACGGCAGCGGCATGAGCGCCGATGTGCGCGACCGCGCCTTCGAGCCCTTCTTCACGACCAAGGAAGCGGGCCGCGGCACCGGCCTGGGCCTGGCCACGGTGTATGGCTTCGTCAAGCAGTCGCATGGCCATCTGGAACTGGACAGCGCGCCCGGCATCGGCACCACACTGACCCTGTACCTGCCCGCCATGAACGCCGACACCGGCGCAGTGGGCGACGGCCCACTGTCCGAGGCTGAGCAAACGCCACGCCTGCCGCAAGGGCTGCGCGTGCTGCTGGTGGAGGACGACGCCGAAGTGCGCGAAGTGGCGCAGGCCTTCTTGCGCTCGATGGGCTGCAGTGTCGTGGCCTGCGAAAGCGCCGAGGCCGCACTGATCGAGCTTGGCCAGGCCAGCGACGCTTGTGCGTTCGACTTGCTCTTCAGCGACATCATGCTGGGCACGGGCATCGACGGGCACGAGCTGGCACACCGTGTTCGCGCGCGCGCTACCCCAGGCTGGCGCTGCTGCTGACCTCGGGCTACTCGCGCCACCTTGCGGTGCAGGGCATGGCCTCGGGCGAGGGCCCGCCGGTGCTGAGCAAGCCCTATGGCCGCCACGATCTGGCACAGGCGATGGCGCAGTGCCTGCAAGAACTTTCGCGCTGAGGCGCTGCTCGCGTCGCGGGGCGCGACTGTAATGAAGGCCGCGACAGCGCGACTACCGGGCTGAGCGCCAGAAATGCTCAACCCGCGTCCAGCACTTCACCCCCCATTCGCCTTCAGGAGATGCCCCATGAACAAACTGATTCTCGGCACCGCCGCCATCGCCATGACCCTTGGCCTGGCCACGCTCGCCACGCCCGCATCCGCCAAAGACCGTTACCCGGTGCTGATGGCAGCGGCCGACATGAACAAGGACAGCATGGTCTCGAAGGACGAGTTCCTCCAAGCCATGGCCAAGCTGTACGACGAGAAGATGGTCAAGATGAAAGCGATGGCGCCGGGCGCCCAAGCCAAAGTCATGAAGGGCGACCTGATGACCTATGACGGCTACCGCGCTCTGCTGCGCGAGATCAGCGGCGGCCAATAGCCTGGCGCGCTCGTCACGCGAGAAAATCACAACGGGCCTGCAAGGCCCGTCGTCACATATCGATTGGCGGAGAGGGAGGGATTCGAACCCTCGTTACTGCATAACAGTAAACCGGATTTCGAGTCCGGCGCGATCGACCACTCTGCCACCTCTCCTGGTGTCTGTTTGCGTGGTTTCGCCCTGCGGCGAAGGGGCCGATTCTAGCGCAGCACCTCGAGACCACCGAGGTAGGGACGCAGCGCGGCGGGGATGGCAATGCTGCCATCGCGCTGCTGGTGGTTCTCGATCACCGCCACCATCGCGCGGCCGACGGCCAGGCCCGAGCCGTTCAGCGTGTGGACCAGCTCGGGCTTGCCCGGCTGACCGTTCACGAGGGGCCGAAACCGCGTCTGCATGCGCCGCGCCTGGAAGGCGTCGCAGTTGGAGCAGGAGCTGATTTCGCGGTAGGTGCCCTGCGCCGGCAACCAGACTTCGAGGTCATAGGTCTTGCTGGCGCCAAAGCCCATGTCGCCGGCGCACAGCAACAACACGCGGTAAGGCAGCTCAAGCTTTTGCAGGATGGCCTCGGCGTGGCCGACCATGGCCTCGAGCGCGGCCTCGCTCTGCTCGGGCGCCGTGATCTGGACCATCTCGACCTTGTCGAACTGGTGCTGGCGGATCATGCCGCGCGTGTCGCGCCCAGCGCTGCCGGCCTCGGAGCGAAAGCACGGGCTGTGTGTAGTGAGCTTGATCGGCAGGGCTTTCGCATCGAGGATCTGCTCACGCACGCTGTTGGTCAGAGAGATCTCGCTGGTGGAGATAAGGTACTGCGGCTCGGCGCCTTCGTCACCGCCACGCGAGACCCAGAACATGTCATCCTTGAACTTGGGCAACTGGCCCGTGCCTTCGAGGATCTCGCGGTTGACGATGTAGGGCGTATAGCACTCGGTGTAGCCATGCTCCTGGGTCTGCACGTCGAGCATGAACTGCGCCAGCGCACGGTGCAGGCGCGCGGCCGGGCCACGCAGGAAGGTGAAGCGCGCGCCCGACAACTTGGCGCCGGTGTCGAAGTCCAGGCCGAGGGGCGCCCCGAGGTCAACGTGGTCCTTGGCTGCGAAGCCGAGCGCGCGCGGGCTGCCCCAACGGCGCACCTCGCGGTTGGCGCGCTCGTCAGCGCCCACCGGCACGCTGTCGTGTGGCAGGTTGGGCAGGCCCATCAGGACGGCCGTGATCTCGATTTGCAGCGCGTCGTTGCGTGCGCTCGCCGCGGCCAGTGCGTCGCCCAGGCCGGCCACCTCCGCCATCACCGCACTCACGTCCTGGCCCTTGGCCTTGAGCTGACCGATCTGCTTGGACAGGCTGTTGCGCTGGGCTTGCAGCTCTTCGGTGCGAACCTGGATGCGTTTGCGTTCGGCTTCCAGGGCGCTGAAGTGCTCGCGGTCGAGAAAGGGTTGTGGCGTCTTGCGCGCCCCGAGCTTGGCGATCACGCCATCGAGGTCACGGCGCAGCAGGCTGATGTCGAGCATGGTGGGGTCTCTCAGGTCATGTCACACAGGGCGCGCCAGCCCCGCATGGGGGTGACGCCTTCACGACAGTCGTCAGATCGACGATCGCGACGCAGCGACCTCGGCCATCGACTTGTCGCCCAGGCCCTTGGGCAGCGGGAAGTGAACGGTCTCGACGACGCCATCGAGCTTGCGCAGCGAGACCGCGCCGAGGGCGCGCAGGCGTGCAATCACCTGCTGCACCAGGATGTCGGGCGCCGAGGCGCCGGCGGTCAGGCCGACACGCATGGCCCCCTCGAACCAGGCCGGTTGCAAGGCATCGGCGTCGTCCACCATGTAGGCCGGGCGGCCGAGCCGCTCGGCCAGCTCGCGCAAGCGGTTGCTATTGCTGCTGGTCGGGCTGCCGACGACGATGACCACATCGACCTCGGGCGACAGCACCTTGACGGCATCCTGGCGGTTCTGCGTGGCGTAGCAGATGTCCTGGTGCTTGGGCTCGCGCACCTGCGGGAAGCGCCGCTTCACCGCCGCCAGGATGTCGGCCGTGTCATCGACGCTGAGCGTGGTTTGTGTCACGACCGCCAGCCGCTCGGGGTTGCGCACGGGCGCATGCGCCACGTCGGCAACATCCTCGACGAGGTAGATGCCGTCGAAGAGCTGGCCCATCGTGCCCTCGACCTCGGGATGCCCCTTGTGCCCGATCATCAGGAACTCGAAGCCTTCCTTGCGCAGCTTGGCCACTTCGACATGCACCTTGGTCACCAGCGGGCAGGTGGCGTCGAACAGCGAAAAGCCGCGCTCGGCAGCCTCGCGCCGCACGGCCTGGCTCACGCCGTGCGCGCTGAAGACCAGGGTGGCGCCGGCCGGAACGTCAGACAGCTCCTCAATGAAGATCGCGCCCTTGGCCTTCAAGTCGTTGACGACGTAAGTGTTGTGCACGATCTCGTGGCGCACGTAAATCGGCGCGCCGTACTTGATCAAGGCCCGCTCGACGATCTCGATGGCACGGTCCACACCGGCGCAAAAGCCGCGCGGCTCGGCAAGAACGATCTCTTCCAGCGCCATCAGAGCACCCCGATCACATGCACATCCAGCCGCACCGGCTGGCCCGCGAGCGGGTGGTTGAAGTCGAACAGCAACCAGTCGCCGCCGACTTCGCGGACCACGCCGGCGTAGGCGCCCTGCCCGTCCGGTGTGGGGAACTGCACCACGTCGCCAACGGCATAGGTTGCCTGCGGGTCGCCCAGCTCGGTCAGCAACGACAGCTTCACACGCTGCAGCATCTCGGGGTTGCGCTGACCGAAAGCTTCGCCGGCGCCCAGCTCGAAACTCTGCTGCGCCCCCTCGGCCAAGCCGATCAGGCGCGCCTCCATGGCCGGCGCCATTTCACCCTGGCCCAGCGACAGCGTGGCGGGCGGGCCGGCGAAGGTGTCGATGACGGCCCTGCCGTCCAGGCCGGCGAGGCGGTAATGCAGGGTCAGGAAGGAGCCCGGTTGGATCGCGGTCACGGTGGCCTGGAGGGAGCGATAGACTGGTCCCGATTTTACGGGGCGCCCTTGACCAGCCGTCTGACCTCCCTCACCCAGCTGCCCGCCGAGGCCCGCCCGCGCGAAAAGTTGCTCGCCCGCGGCCCCGCTGCCTTGGCCGACGCGGAGCTCTTGGCCCTGTTGTTGCGCACGGGCTTGCCGGGGCTGGGCGTGTTGCAGTTGGCGCAGTCGCTGCTCGACCGCTTCGGTGGTTTGGCCGGTCTGTTGCACGCCGACGTTGGTACCTTGAAGTCCGTCAAGGGCCTGGGCCCGGCCAAGCGGGCCGAGATGGCGGCGGTGCTGGAGATTGCACGCCGCGTGCTGGCCCAGCAGCTCGGCGAGCGCGCCTTGTTCGATTCACCACAGCGCGTGAAGGACTACCTGGCCCTGCACCTGCGCCCGCTGGCCCATGAAGCCTTCGCCGTGTTGTTCCTGGACAGCCAGCACCGCCTGCTTGCGTTCGAGGTGATGTTCCGCGGCAGCTTGGCCCACACCAGCGTGCACCCGCGCGAGATCGTCAAGCGCGCCTTGGCCCTGAACGCCGCTGCCGCGGTGCTGGCCCACAACCACCCCAGTGGCGTGGCCGAGCCCTCGCGTGCCGACGAGCTGGTGACGCAGGGGGTGCGGGCTGCGCTGCAGTTGGTGGACGTGAAGGTGCTGGACCACCTGGTGGTCGGCGCCGCCTCTGTGTTGTCGTTCGCAGAGCGCGGCCTCCTTTGACATGCGCGCACGCGATCTGGCCCGCCTGGCGGCGTTGAAGGAACGCATTGCGCAGGTGGCGCGCGAAGACGCTGCGCAGCAGGCCGCGCAGGCTGCAGCACGTGAAGCCGAACGGCTGGAGCGCGATCGCTTCCGGCTCACGGTCGGCGCAGTCACGGCGCAGACACAAGGCGAACACGCCGACCTGCCTCGCCCCGCCGTGCCGCCAGAACCCCGGCAGCGCCAGCGTGACGAGGCCCTGGCCCTGGCTGCCACGCTGTCGGACGACTTCGACGCCAGCACCTTGCTGGAGTGCGATGCCGACCTGAGCTACCGCCGCGATGGCATCGGCAGCGACGTGCTGGTGCGACTGCGCCGCGGCCAGTGGACGATCCAGCGCCAGCTTGATCTGCATGGCCTGCGCCGCGACCAGGCGCGCGATGCCCTGGCCGACTTCATCCGCGTGGCCGAGCGCGACGGCGTTCGCTGTGTTCGCGTCATCCACGGCAAGGGCCATGGTTCACCCGGCCGCGAACCCGTGCTCAAGGACAAAGTCAAACGCTGGCTCGTGCAAAAAGTCCAGGTTATCGCCTTTACGCAAGCCCACGCTTCCGACGGAG
This sequence comes from Burkholderiales bacterium, assembly GCA_031403815.1. Lineage (GTDB taxonomy): Bacteria > Pseudomonadota > Gammaproteobacteria > Burkholderiales > Burkholderiaceae_C > CADEEN01. The sequence continues at coordinate 8,905 of JANNGJ010000041.1, forward strand.
GCGCGGGCGCACTGCTGGTGTTGTTGGCAGGCCACTGAACCCCGACTTGCGGGTGTCGAAACGGGGCCCTCGTCCAGGGGGAGGGGCGAGGAAATTCGTGGCGGCGTCGATATCCTGCGGCAGCGGCGAGGAATTGCTCTCGCCATCTGTCTCCAGGAGCATCGAATGAAGTTTCTCAAAGCCGTTGTCGCCTTCGCCGCGCTGCTGAGCCTGGGCGCCGTGCAGGCTCAGACCATCACTGGCGCGGACATCGAGGCGGACCACGAGACCAACAACAACACGTCCTTCAGCGTGTTGGCGTCTGGTGCCCTGGACCTGAAAACTCAGAACTTCATCACCGGCGTTGGTGTGCAAAGCGGCACCGCCGGTGAAATCGACATCGGCGAGTTCATCACGTTGACCTTCGCGACCGCAAAGCCGATTGCCAGCTTTACGCTCGGCCTGCTGTTCAATGGCCCGGAGTACAACGACGTCCGGGAGGTGGCCAAGATCACCATCAACAACGACAAGATCTACACATTGACCAGCGATGGCGCCGACAACACCGCCACTTGGCGCAATGAGAGCACATTGGCGTCCGTGTCTGTGGCCTACATCTTTGGTGCTGGAACGGTAGGGGGACTTGGCGGGGCAATTACCGTGGGAAATCCCTTCGGCAACGATCTCGTGACATCGATCAGGTTTGAGGCCTTGAGGGGGAGTTGCGGTAGCCTGGGCGGCGCGTGCACCAACCAGTCCGATTACAACGTGGTCAACGTGACCCCGGTGCCAGAACCCGAGACTTACGCCCTGATGCTGGCTGGCCTGGCTGCGGTGGCCTTCGTCGCGCGCCGTCGTCGCCCGCTGGCTTGACCGGCAGGTTCGAGCCCGATCACTTCACGATGATCTGAAGGGCGCCTTTCGAGGCGCCCTTTGTTTTGTAGCGGCCACGCGCTGGGCCCAGAGCGTGGCACCTAGGGTGCGATGCGCACCGCCAGGGCCAGAATGGCCTGCGCTGCCGCCGTGCCGGGGTAGACCTCTAGCAGCAGTTCGCGCTTCTGCACGGCCTCGCGCACGGCCGGGTCGACGGGCACATCGCCCAGGTAGTCGAGCGTCACGGGCGCGTCCAGGCCCGGGCTGACATAGCGGTCGATCACCTGTTGCAACTGGGCCCGGATGGTGCGGCCTTCGCCGGCCTTTAGGACCTGGTTGACGACCAGTTGCAAGGCACGCCGGCCCTGGGTGGTGGCCAGCACCTTGATGGTGGCGTAGGCATCGGTCATGGCCGTCGGCTCCGGCGTCGTCACCACCAGCACGTCATGGGCCAGCGAGATGGTGTACAGCACCACGTCGGAGATACCGGCGCCGGTGTCGAGCAGCACGCGGTCGAACTGGGGCGTTACGGCCTCGACAGTGGCCAGCAACTGGTCGCGTACTTCCGGCGTGAGGCGTGAGTACTCGACCATGCCCGAGCCCGCGAGCAACACCGAGAAGCCGCCGGCCACGGGCACGATGGCATCTTCCAGGCGGTTCTTGCCGGTGAACACATCGTGCAGGGTGATCTTGGGGGACAGGTTGAGCACCACATCGAGGTTGGCCAGGCCCAGGTCGGCGTCAAGCACCAGCACCCGCTCGCCGCGCTTGGCCAATGCCGCGGCCAGGTTGCAGGAGACGAAGGTCTTGCCCACGCCGCCCTTGCCACTCGTGACGGCCGTGATGCGCGCGCGCTGCGTGCGGTGCGTGAAGGTGTCGCTCATGCGTGAGAGTCTCGTGAGTCGTCGCCGTCGTCATCGAGCTGTGACGTGCTGAACAACAGGCCCTTTTCTTCCGCAGTGACCAAAGACACCGCCGCCGGCTCAAAGACCGACCGGTTGCGGCCCGATGTCTTGGCGTCGTAGAGCTGCAAGTCGGCCCGCTCCAGCCACAACCGGACGCTGGAGCGCACCCATTGCGGCGCGAAGGCGCCACCCAGGCTGACAGTGACGGAAATCTCCTCGGTCAGCCCGACGAGCACTGGCCGACGTTCGACCTTGGTGCGCACGCGCTCGGCGACCATGGGGCCGAACGCCGGTGAGCAGTTGGGCAGCACGATGGCGAACTCCTCGCCACCGATACGGGCCACCGTGTCCATCGGGCGCACGCACTCCAGCAGCGCCTCAGACACCGCCTTGAGCACCAAGTCGCCCGCGGCGTGGCCATGGCTGTCGTTGACGCGCTTGAAGTGGTCGATGTCGAGCAGCAGCAGCAGGGCCGGCTCGCCGGCCCGCGCCACGCGGTCAATTTCGCGCGCCAGCACCATCTCGAAGTGACGTCGATTGGCCAGTCCGGTAAGCGCGTCACGGCTGGACAGCTCGCACAGCGAATCGATCAGGTCTTGCAGCCAGGCCGCACTGCCAAGCTCGCCAACAGGTGCGTCGTGACCGGACTGGCTCAACAGCGAGAGGGCAACTTCGAACTTGAGCACGGACGGCGCTGGCGCTGACTCGGCAACGCCGGGCAGCAACGACGGGGCAGCGGAGGCAGGCGTGGCGCTCAAGGTGGGGGCCAGTCTAGCAGTGCGAGTTCAGTGCGAGCGCCTTGAACAGCACGGCAAAGAACCCTCACTTCAGCGCCTGCGACCACTCGGCGCGCGCCAGACTCGTGCACACCCTGCGGACCCCACGTCGCACTCCGACGCGCTTGCGCCCAGCCTGTTGTCTCCGACTGCCCCGCCGCCACCCATGAGCCAAGCTCTTGCCAAACCCGCCACACAGCCTGCCGCCGTCGCCGCGAGCGAATTCGCATTCGACGGCGCGGACTTCGAGCGCATCCGCAAGTTGATCTATCAACACGCAGGAATCAGCCTAAACCCGGGCAAGCAGGCCATGGTCTACAGCCGTCTGTCGCGGCGCCTGCGCGACACCGGCCAGCGCTCGTTTGCGAGCTACCTGCAATGGCTCGAACAACAGAACGCGCAGCATGACGAGTGGCAGGCCTTCGTGAACTGCCTGACCACCAACCTGACCGCCTTCTTCCGCGAAGGCCACCACTTCGAGGCGCTGACGGGCGATCTGGCGGCACGCCAAGGGCAGCCGCTGCGCATCTGGTGCAACGCCGCCTCGACCGGCGAAGAGCCCTACTCGATCGCGATGACGGTCGTCGAAGCGCTCGGCGCTGCAGCGCCGGTG
>JANNGJ010000042.1:0-11637 GCA_031403815.1 Burkholderiales bacterium
GGAACCAGGTGTCATGCGCGCTGGCAGTAACGCTGGCCAGCACCAGCAGCAGGGCCGCGACGAAGTTCGAAGCGAGTGTCATGGTCGAAACTACGCGCGCGGCGCCGCGGTGGATGCAAGCGTACGTTCGAGCGCGTCGACGAACATCTTGGCCACATCGAAGCCGGCCTGCTGCGCGATCTCTTGAAAGCCGGTCGGGCTGGTGACGTTGATTTCCGTCAGGCTGTCGCCGATCACGTCCAGGCCGACCAGCAACAGGCCGCGCGCGGCGAGCACCGGGCCCAGGCTCTCGGCAATCTCGCGGTCGCGCGCCGACAACGGCTGCGCCACGCCCTTGCCGCCCACCGCCAGGTTGCCGCGGATCTCACTGCCCTGCGGAATGCGCGCCAGCGCGAACGGCACCGGCTCGCCGCCGATCACCAGGATGCGCTTGTCGCCGCGCACGATCTCGGTCAGGTACTTCTGCACCATCACGGTCTGCGCGCCGCCGCGGTTCAGCGTCTCGCTGATGCTGCCCAGGTTGAGCCCATCGGGCCCGACGCGGAAGATGCCCATGCCGCCCATGCCGTCGAGCGGCTTCAAGATGATGTCGCGGTGCTCGGCGTGGAAGCGCTTGATGTCGGCTTCGTCGCGCGTCACCAGCGTGGGCCCGATGAACTGCGGGAACTCAAGGATCGCGAGTTTCTCCGGGTGGTCGCGCAGCGCCGCGGGCTTGTTGAAAACGCGCGCGCCTTCGCGCTCGGCCTGCGACAACAGGTGCGTGGCATAGAAGAACTCGCTGTCGAAGGGCGGGTCCTTGCGCATCAACACCGCGCCCACGTCGCAGAGCGGCTGGGCACGCTCGTGGGGCACCTGCTGCGCGGCGCGGAACCAGCGATGCGCGTCGCCTGTGAGCTCGATGTCGCGCACAAATGCCGTGACCGGCTCGCCACGTTGCCAGCGCACGTCTTTCGGCTCGCACGCCATCAGGGTGTGGCCGCGCGCGGCGGCTTCGCGCATCATGGCGAAGGTTGAATCCTTGGCGGTCTTGAAAGACTCCAGTGGGTCGGCAATGAAGAGCAGTTGCATGGTGTCAAAGATCCCCAAGTTGGCGTGCAGAGCTTGGCCAGGCAAGCACCGCGGATCCGGCACGGCCGGTGCGCCCGCGGTGTTTCATTTTCTTCGCTGTAGCACCAGCAGCGCCACCGCGCCGGCAAGCACGCCCCAGAAGGCTGAGCCGACGCCGGCGATGGTGACGCCCGACAGGGTGACCAGGAAGGTCAGACCGGCAGCGTCGCGGTGCGCTTCGTCCTTGAGGGCTGCGGCCAGGCCGCCGGCGATGGTGCCGAGCAGCGCCAGGCCAGCGACGGCCAGCACCAGTTCGCGTGGAAAGGCTTGCAGCAGGCCGATCACGGCGCCGCCAACCAGGCCGATGGCCAGGTAGAAAACACCGGCCGCCAGGCTTGCGGTGTAGCGCCGCGCCGGGTCGGGATGCGCTTCTGGCCCCATGCAGATCGCCGCGGTGATCGCCGCAAGATTGAAGGCATAGCCGCCGAAGGGCGCCAGCAGCACGGTGGCCACGCCGGTCACCGCCACCGGCGCTGAGACCGGCACGCGGTAGCCGGCCGCGCGCTGCGCCGCCACGCCGGGCAGATTCTGCGAGGCCATCGTCACCACGAACAGCGGAACGGCAATGCCGATGAAGGCGCCCCAGGAGAACGCCGGCGTGGTCCAGACCGGTAGCGCCGCCTCCCAGACGACGCGCGACCACTGCATGCGGCCCTGCAGGCCGGCGATGGCCAAGCCAGTCAGCAACACGCCCGGCACGGCGTAGCGCGGCCAGTACCGGCGCCCCAGCAGGAAGACGCCCGCCATGCCGAGGACCAGCGTCGGCGCAGTCGTCACGGCACCGACGGCGTCGAGGCCGAAGCGCGCCAGCACGCCGGCCAGCAGCGCCGCGGCGATGGCTTGCGGAATGCGGTCCATCACGCGCTCGAAGCTGCGTGTGATGCCGGCCAGCAGGATCAACACGCCGCAGGCCACGAAGGCGCCGATGGCCTCGGCCATGGCCACGCCGCTGGTGCCGGCGATCAGCGCTGCGCCGGGGGTGGACCAGGCCGTCAGCACCGGCTGGCGGTACCACGCCGACAGGCCAATGCTGGTCAGCCCCATGCCCAGACCGAGGGCCCAGATCCACGACGTGGCCTGCGCCGGGGTGGCGCCGAGCGCCTGCGCGGCGGCGAACACGATCACCACCGAACTGGTGAAGCCCACCAGCACCGCAACGAAGCCTGCGACCAGCGCCGAGACAGAAAAATCACGAACCACTTGTTGCAAGTGCATGCGGCGAGGGTAGCAGCGCCGCGTTGGAAACACCCGGTCGCAATCGGAAGCGACTTGTCAGCGTCCGCAGCGGCGCTGGCGCGTTGAATAGGGCATTCGACCGCAACGCCAGGAGGCACACCATGACATCGAACACCGCAACACCCGCCGCACCCATCGCCGCACAAAGCGTCTTCTCCCGTCCGGCGGCCCTGATTGGCGGCGCCATCGGCCTGGTGGCCTTGACGGCCATCGCCACCACGATGGCCGTGCGCACGCCCACGGGCACCGACAGCGCGGGCCGCGCGACCTCGCCGACCGCCCTGTTGTCCGCGGCCCAGACGGCGCCCGCGGCCAAGGGCAACACGCCACCTCAAGCGCCAGCCGACTTTCCCGACAACATGGCGCCGGCCGTGAAGGCAAGCCCCGCTGCCGCCGCGGCCGTTGCGCCCAAGCCCGTGCACACCCAGCGCGGCACGGTCCAGCCGGCGCCCAGCCCGCAACGCAGTGCCAGCGTCTGCGCCACCTGCGGCAAGGTGGAATCGGTTGCGGCGGTGGTGCAAAAGGGCGAAGGCACCGGCCTGGGCGTTGTCGGTGGGGCCGTGGTCGGCGGCCTGCTCGGCAGCCAGGTCGGCGGCGGCAGCGGCAAGAACGTGGCCACCGTGCTCGGCGCCGTGGGCGGCGGCGTGGCAGGCAACGAAGTCGAGAAGCGCAGCCGTGCCACGACGGTGTACCGCGTCAACGTGCGCATGGACGACGGCACATTGCGCAGCGTCACGCAGAGCACGGCCCCGGCGGTCGGCCAGAAGGTCAGCGTCGAAGGTTCGACCCTGCGCGCGCGGCCCTCGGCCTCCTGAAGCCGGCCGAATTCGTCAACCTGCCACGGCCGGGCCCACGCTGCGAGGGCCCGGCTTGTTGAGGCGGCCCGCGATCTGCCGACAATGGGGCAACGCGGAGAGTGCCCCATGTGCAGATTCCTGGCCTACATCGGTGAGCCGGTGTTCCTCAACACCCTCGTGTGCGAGCCGGCGCACTCGCTGCTGCACCAGTCCTTGCAAGCCGAACGCGCGACCACGGTCACCAATGGCGACGGCTTCGGCATCGGCTGGTACGGCGAGCGCGAGGCGCCGGCGGTTTACCGCGAAGTCATGCCGGCCTGGTCTGACGAGAACCTGCTGGCGCTGTGCCACACCCTGCGTTCGCCGCTGTTCTTCGCCCATGTGCGCGCGGCCACCGGCACCGCCATCGCGCGCCAGAACAGCCACCCCTTCCGCCACCAGCGCTGGATGTTCATGCACAACGGCCAGATTGGCGGCTATGCGCAAGTGCGGCGCGCGCTCGAGGCGCGCCTGCCCGACGAGTTGTATGCCGCGCGCAAGGGCGCGACCGACTCGGAGCTTCTTTTCCTGCTGGCCCTGGCCCATGTCAAGGCCGGGCTGTCGATCCCCGATGCGGTGCTCAAGGTCTTCGACGACACGGTCAGCCTGATGGGCGAGCGTGGCATCACCCAGCCTCTGCGTTTCTCGGCGGCCCTCGCCGACGGCCAGACGCTGCATGTGTTCCGGCTGGCCAGCGACGACAAGCCGCCGTCGCTGTATGTGCAGCAGCGGGCGCGCGGCACGGCGGTGGCCTCGGAGCCCCTCGACGACACGGGCGGCTGGACGCTCCTGCCTCCTGGTAGCGTGACCAGCCTGGACCGCGTGGGCCGCGAAATCGAACAGGCCGTGCTGGCCTGAGCGCTCTGGCTGAGCAACCACGGCCCAGCGACGGGCACCGCGTCAGATTTCGACCTTGGCCCCCAGCTCGACGATGCGGTTCGTCGGCAGGTTGAGGAAGTCGGCCGCCGCCGCAGCATTGCGGTGCATCGACGCGAACAGCTTCTCACGCCAGATCGGCATGCCCTCGCCCAAGGTCGGGATCACGATGTCGCGGCTGAGGAAATAGCTGGTCGACATCTCCTCGAGCGGCACACCGCGGCCCTCCAGCAGCTTGAGCGCCTCGGGCACATCCGGGTCGTTCTTGAAGCCGAAGTTCAACACCACGGCCCAGCAGTCGTGGCCCAAGGCGTCGAGTTGGATGCGTTTGTCGAAGCCGACCCACGGCACCTCGTGCTGCTTGACGGTGACGAACAGGTTGTAGTCGTGCAGCACTTTGTTGTGCTTGAGGTTGTGCAGCAAGGCGTTGGGTGTCACACCGGCCTCGCTGGCCAGGAACACCGCCGTGCCCGCCACGCGCGTTGGCGGGCTCACGAACACCGCGTCGAGAAAGTCAGTCAGCGGGATGGCGTCGCTGCGCAGCTTGCGGCTGAGGATGCGCCGGCCCTGGGTCCAGGTGATCATCAGCGTGAACATGCCGATGCCAATGACGATCGGGAACCAGCCGCCGGCGATGAGCTTCAGCAGGTTGGAGGCGAAGAAGACGATGTCGATGACGAAGAAGAAGCCGGTGGCCGCGATGCACAGCCAGAGCGGGTACTTCCAGCCGTAGCGGATGACAAAGAAAGTCATCACCGTGGTGATCGTCATGTCCAGCGTGACGGCGATGCCGTAGGCCGAGGCCAGGTTGCTCGATGATTTGAACATCACCACCGCCAGCACGATGAAGACATACAGGCCCCAGTTGACGAAGGGCACGTAGATCTGCCCCGTGTCGCGCACGGAGGTGTGGTGGATGACCATGCGCGGCAGGATGCCAAGCTGGATGGCCTGCTTGGTGACGGAGAAGGCGGCCGAGATCAAGGCTTGGGACGCGATCACGGTGGCCGCGGTGGCCAGAAACACCAGGGGCAGGCGGGCCCAGCCGGGCGCCATCAGATAGAACGGATTGCTGATAGCCGACGGGTTGGCGAGCAGCATCGCTCCCTGGCCAAAGTAGTTGATCACCAAGGCCGGCATCACCAGCGCGTACCAGGCGATGCGGATCGGCAGCTTGCCGAAGTGGCCGAGGTCGGCGTACAGCGCCTCCCCGCCGGTGACAACAAGCACGACGGCGCCCAAGGCCACGAAGGCGATCAGCGGCTGCTGCGCGAAGAAGCTGATGGCGTAGCCGGGGTTCAGCGCCACCAGCACGCCAGGCTGCGCGGCGATGTGGGGCAGACCCAGCGCCACCAGAACCACGAACCAGACCAGGGTGATCGGGCCAAAGAACTTGCCGATGCCGGCGGTACCGAATCGCTGCACGGCGAACAGGCCCGTCAGCACCAGGAGGGTGATCGGGATGACCCAGTCGTGCAAGCGCGGCGCAGCGACCTCCAGGCCTTCGACCGCCGAAAGAACGGAGATCGCCGGCGTGATGACGCCGTCGCCATAGAACACCGCCGTGCCGAACAGACCCACCGTCATCAGCACGCGGCGCAGGGGCGGCCTGTCGCGCACCGCCGTGGTTGCCAAGGCCAGCATCGCAATCAGGCCGCCTTCGCCGTGGTTGTCGGCGCGCAAGATCAGCAGCACGTACTTCAGCGAAATGACCACCGTGATGGTCCAGAACACCAGCGACAGCACGCCCAGGATGTTGTCGGGCGTGGCCGCCACATGGCCGCCGTGGAAGATTTCCTTCAGCGCATACAGCGGGCTGGTGCCGATGTCGCCATAGACGATGCCCAGCGCGGCCAGGGTGAGTGCCGCCAGGGCGGCGGGGCTCTTCTTGGGGGTGGTTGCCGTGCTCACTGCGATGGGCGCCATTCGCTGCGCCCGAAGACTGAAGGGCCGCTATTGTGCGCCGCGGCTTGTAGCGTCACCCGCGCTGGCGGCCGCTGGCGTCAGTCGTAGACCTCGGCGTCGGGGTCGGTGGCTTCGAGTTCGTAGCTCGCCGCCAACATCGCCAACCGCGCAATCACGCCGTACATGTAAAAGCGGTTCGGTGCGCTCGCACCCGGCTTGACGCCGGCGCGCGGCAATTGAGTGCTCTCGGCGAAGGCCAGGGGCACGAAGGCTGAGCCGGGGGCGTTGAGGTTCTCGTCGATGCCGCGCTCGGCGTGCACGCGGTAAAAGCCGCCGACGACGTAGCGGTCGAGCATGTAGACCACCGGCTCGGCCACGGCGTCGTTGACGCGCTCGTAGGTCGGCACGCCTTCCTGGATGATGACTTCGGTGACTTCCTGGCCGTCTTTGATGACGCTCATCTTGTTCTTGGTGCGACGGTTGAGCTCGTCGAGCTCCTTCGCATCGCGCACCGTCATGATGCCCATGCCGTAGGTGCCGTTGTCGGCTTTGACGACGACGAAGGGCTTTTCGTTGATGCCGTATTCCTTGTACTTGCGACGGATCTTGGCAATCAGCGCGTCGGCATTGCTCTTCACGCATTCGATGCCCGCGCCCTCGGCGAAGTTGACTTCGCCGCATTGCGCGAACATCGGGTTGATGAGCCACGGGTCCATGCCCAGCAGCTTGGCGAATTTCTTCGCCACTTCTTCGTAGCTCTGGAAGTGATTCGTCTTGCGCCGCACCGCCCAGCCCGCGTGCAAGGGCGGCAACAGGTACTGTTCGTGCAGGTTCTCCAACACTTTCGGGATGCCGGCCGAGAGATCGTTGTTGAGCAGCACCGTGCAGGGGTCGAAATCTTTCGTGCCAAGCCGGCCGCGTGTGCGTACCAGCGGCTCGACCGTGAGTGTGCTGCCGTCGGCCAGCGTCAGATCCGTGGGCGCCCTGACTCCGGGGTCGAGCGTGCCCAGGCGCACGTTCAGCCCGGCCTGGTGAAAGAGCTGCATCAGGCGCTGCACATTGGCCAGGTAGAAGGTGTTGCGCGTGTGACCCTCGGGCACCAGCAAGAGGTTCTTGGCCTCAGGGCAGATCTTCTCGATCGCCGCCATCGCCGCCTGCACCGCCAGCGGCAGCATCTCGGGCGTCAGATTGTTCCAGCCGCCCGGGAACAAATTGGTATCGACGGGGGCCAGCTTGAAGCCGGCGTTGCGCAGATCGACGGAGCTGTAGAAGGGCGGCGTGTGCTCCATCCACTCGAGGCGGAACCAGCGCTCGATGGCGGGCATCGATTCGAGGATGCGCTGCTCGAGTTCGTTGATCGGGCCGGTCAGCGACGTGATGAGGTGGGGAACCATGGTGAGGGCCTAAATGGCGGGCGGAAACTTCGGCTGAAGTGGGGGCGGACGCGCTGAACGCAAGCGCGCGCTCATGGGCGCTATGCTCCGCCGTCAAAAAATAGAATTGCACGGAGCCGCGATGTCGACAGATTCTGCGCCTGAAGTATCGGCGCACCATGACGAGTTGTTGACGCAGCATCTGCGTAACTATCTTGGCGACATTGAGCCGGCGGCCCTGGAACTGCTGCGCAGGCGCCTGACCTGGGTTGAAGTCGCGGGCGGCCAGACGCTGATGGAACAAGGCTCGGCCGGCGATTCGATGTACCTTTCGATCAGCGGCCGGCTGCGCGCCTACGTGGCCGACGACGAGGGTGTGCCGCGCATGGTGCGCGAGATGGGCCGCGGCCAGGTCATCGGTGAAATGAGTCTGTACACCGACGAGCCACGTTCGGCCAGCGTGGTGGCCATTCGTGATTCGGTGCTGGTGCGGCTGGACAAGGCCCACTTTGCAGAGCTGCTGGCCAGCGGCTCGCAGGTGTCGCTGGCCCTGACGCGCCAGATCATCCGCCGCTTGCAGACGCAAAACGTGCGCAACCCGGTGCCGCTGCCGGTGACGATCAGCCTGCTGCCCATCACGGATGATGTCGACGCGCGCGGCTTTGCCGACAAGCTGGCGGCTCAGCTGGGCAGCAAGGGCCGGGTGATCGTGGTCGACTCGGCCGCGCTCGATGCGGCGCTCGATGAGCCCGGCGCCGCCAACGGCGTGGCCGGCGATGCGGCGCTGAAGCGCCGCATCTCGATGTACCTGGACGGCGTCGAGTCGCAGCACGAGTTCGTGCTGCTGCTGGCCGACGGCGCTCCGACGCCGTGGACCCGGCGTTGCTGCCGCCATGGCGACGAGTTGCTGCTGCTGGCCGACGCCACCAAGGCGCCCGCGCTGCACCCGATCGAGACCGACTGGCTCAGCCAGCGGCCGTCGCGCGCCGAGGCGGCCGAGATCCTGGTGTTGCTGCACCCCGCCGATGCGCGTTGCCCGCGCGGCACCAAAGCCTGGCTGGCGCGCCGGCCGGTGACCGAGCATGTGCACATCCGCCCGGCGCTCGAGCGCGACATGGCGCGGCTGGCACGCATCGAGAGCCGCAGTGCCGTCGGCATGGTGCTGGCCGGCGGTGGCGCGCGCGGATTCGCCCACCTGGGCGTTTACCAGGCGCTGGAAGAGCACGGCATCGAGGCCGACTTCATCGGTGGCACCAGCATGGGTGCGGCCATGGCCCTCCTGGTGGCGGCGGACCAGCCGATGGCGCAGGCGCAGAAGATCACGCGCAGCGCCTTTCGCATCAACCCGACCGGCGACTTCAACTGGGTACCGCTGTTGTCCTTGATCAGCGGCCGTCGTGTGCGCCACATCGTCACCGAAGGGGTGACAGAGCTGCTCGGCTTCGAGGCGGACATCGAAGACTTGTGGAAGAACTATTACTGCATCGCCGCCAACTACTCGCATGCGCGTGAGCAGGTGCTGCGCAGCGGCCCGCTGATCAAGGCCGTGCTGGCCAGCATGGCCATCCCCGGCGCGTTGCCGCCAGTGGTGATCGACGGCGACTTGCTGTGCGACGGCGGCACCTTCAACAACTTCCCGGTCGATGTGATGCGCAATGTGCGCGGCGTCGGCACCGTGATCGGGGTCGATCTCAATTCGAGGAAGGCGCGGCGCATGGATTTCGAAGAGGTCCCCGGCACCTGGGCCCTGCTGCGCGACCGCCTGCGCCCGCGCGCCCAGCAGCGCTACAAGCTGCCCTCTCTGGCGGCTTACTTGATGAACGTGACCATCCTGTACAGCATGTCACGCCAGCGCCAGGCCAAGCTGCAGACTGACTTGTATTTCAACCCGCCGATGGACCGCGTCGGCCTGCTGGAGTGGAAGCGCTTCGACCAGATCGTGCAGCAGGGCCACGCTCATGCGGTAGAGGTGCTGCAGGCCCGCACCAAGGTCTAGAGCCGAGTCATGTTTGATCGCTTGGGGGCGAGCCGCCGCTTGCCGCCGACCCCGCATGGCAATTCAAGAGACGAGCCGTATGGCGCGCATGAAAAAACCCGCCGAGGCGGGCTTGGGCCGGGCGCGGCATCGCGCGCTTACTGCGCCTTCTGATAGGCGTCGTGGCAGGCCTTGCAGCTTTGGCCGACGGCGCCTGCAGCTGCTTTGATTTGATCGAGGTTGCCGGCCTTGCCGGCAGCAGCCAGCTTGGCCACGTCCTCTTCGCTCTTCTTGATGGCCGCGGCGAACTTGTCCTTCTCGGCCCAGATCTCAGGCTTGGCGCGGGTGTTGCCCTTGTCGCTGCCGTCGATGAAGGCGGCGAACTGCAGGCGGTTGAGCATGCTGACGGTCTCGATGTTGTCGGCGGCCACCTTGGCGTCGAACGGCACCTGGCCGTTGGCCATTGCAAACACCCGTCCGAGATGATTGCCTTGCAGGGCCATCGCACTCTGGCGGTACTTGATCGCCGCCTCGGCATTGCGGAACTGGGCCGCGGCGGGCAGCGCGGTGAGCGCGGTCACAAGGCCGAGGGCGGCACTGAGCAGGGCGGGGCGGTACTTCATCGACGACATGCGAGTTCCTCCAGAAGGGTGATCGGACGTTGAGGCCGCACTGACTCGTCGACCGGTGCGGGCATGTCGAGTTTACGCAGCGTGCGCTGCCAGCCTTGCATGCATCGGGTAAGCCCTGGTATCGCCTTTGCCATACGTCGCGAGCACGCGTTATCGTTGTGCCTTGTTCCACTGAAGTAGGCCACGCCCACGTCATGAGTGCCCCGCCTGCCGAGCCTGCGCTGCGCCCCACCCGCGTCTGGGACCTGCCAACGCGGCTGTTTCATTGGCTGCTGGCGCTGACCGTGGTCGGCTCGGTGGTGAGTGGCCAGATCGGCGGCAACGCCATGATCTGGCACACCCGACTGGGCCTGGTGGTGCTGGCGCTGCTGGCGTTTCGACTGGTGTGGGGTTTCGTCGGCGGGCATTGGTCCCGCTTTGCGGCCTTTGTTTACGGCCCGCGCAGCGTGGTGGCCTACCTTCGCGGCGACACCGGGCCCGGCGGGCGCTACGACATCGGCCACAGCCCCGTCGGCGCGCTGTCGGTGTGGGCCTTGCTCGGCTTGCTGGCGGTGCAGGTTGCCACCGGCCTGATTGCGGATGACGAGATCGCCACCACCGGGCCGCTCAACCGTTTTGTCTCGAGCCAGATCGCCAATGCCGCGAGCGCCTGGCATGAAGAGGTGGGCAAGCTGGTCTTGATCGTGCTGACGCTTGTCCACGTGGCGGCAGTCCTCTACTACCTGTGGCGGCGCAAGAAGAACCTGCTTGCGCCCATGATCCACGGCGACGCCGCCTTGCCCACCGGCACCATGGCCTCGCGCGACGGCGCGGGTCAGCGTGTGTTGGCAGCTGTGGTGGTGCTGGCTGCGGCCGCCTTTGCCGGGTGGATCGGCAGTTTGGGTACGCCATGACGGCGCCCCTCGTCGAGCTGATGACGCCGGCCACGCCCGAGTTGCTCGAGGCCACGCGCGCCATCTTCCGTGACTACGCGCTGAGCCTGGACGTCGACCTGTGCTTCCAGAACTTCGATGCCGAACTGGCCGCGCTGCCCGGCGAATATGCGCCGTCCCAGGGTGCACTGCTGCTGGCCCTGGTGGGCGGTGAAGTCGCCGGCTGCGGTGCGCTACGCCCCTTGGCCGACTGCGACTACGCCAATGCCTGCGAGATGAAGCGCCTTTACGTGCGCCCTGCCTACCGCAAGTTTGGCCTGGGGCGCTTGCTGGCCCAGGCCCTGCTGGACCGCGCCCGCCAGGCTGGCTACTCCGTGATGCTGCTCGACACCCTGGACGAGATGGAAGCCGCGCGCGGCCTGTATGCCAGCCTCGGCTTCGAAGATATCCCGCCCTACTACTTCAACCCGATCGCTGGCGCTCATTACCTGAAGGCCGAGCTGGGCTGAGGCGGCAAGAAAAAAGGCGGCCGAAGCCGCCTTTGGGTGAGATGCCAGCCTGTGTCAGGCCGCGTTCAGCCACATTGCAGTGTCAAACGCGCTGCTCATCAAGGGCATGTTCATGCCGAAGCTGGCTGTTGCTGCCGCTGCCTTCGCGGCCGCTGCAGTTTTTGCCTTGCTGGTGCCAGCCTCTTGGCTGGGGTTGCTTGTGGGGGCCACATCCGCCGCCCGCTCCCATGACCCGATTTCCGGGGAGCGGGCTACTGAAAAGAATAGAAGCACCTGAAGGGTATTTTTCGTTCCGCCCAATAGTCTGCGGCGTCCC
>JANNGJ010000043.1:0-14582 GCA_031403815.1 Burkholderiales bacterium
GCCGTTCACAGCGTGAACCCGAGGTTTCGGTTGCTGAAATTGGCCAGGTTCGGGAACACGTCGAGCAACTGGGTGTCGGTGGCGCCGAACCACTTGCCCAAAGTGGCGCCGAACTGATCGACGGCGACCTCCGGCAACAACTTGCCGTTGTCGAGCTGGTTTGAGCTGCCGTCGAAATTGTTGTTGTTGCTGTTCTTCAGCGCCAGTACCGGGAAGTTGCCGTAGAAGTCGCCGCCGCGCACCGCACCACCCATCACAAGATGGTGCGAGCCCCAGCCGTGGTCGGTGCCGTCGCCGTTGCTGGTGAAGGTGCGGCCGAAGTCGCTGGCCGTGAAGGCCGTGACCTGGTTGCGTGCGCCGATCACGCCCAGCGTGGTGTCGAAATAACGCATGGCGTGGCCCAGGCGCGCCATCAGGTCGGCTTGGTTGCGGTTCTGCGCGTCGTGCGTGTCAAAGCCACCCACGCTGACGAAAAAGACCTGGCGCCTGGCGCCAATGCCGGCGTTGCTGCTGGCCTCGATCATGCGCGCCACCACTTGCAGTTGCTGCGCCAGGCTGTTGAACGCGGTGGTGGCGGGCGCGAGGGGGTCGGGCGTGTAGCGCAGCTTGGGGTCGTTGTTGGCGTTGTAGGCACCGCTGGCGGGCGCGGTGCCGAAGAGCGGGTCTGAGGCCGGCTTGAGGGCGCTGCGCAGGGCCAGCTCGGCGTCGATCGAGCGCTGCGCCACCACGCCCAGGTCGCCTTCGAAGACATGCCCGCCGCGGCCGTTGCGCACGATGCGGTCCATCGCCGCCGCCGCCGCGGTTGAGCCGTAGAGGCGGCCATTGGCGTCGGCACCCATGCGGATCGCACCATTGCCGCCGACCTGGTACTGGCGCACGCTCTGGCCGGACAACCAGACCGCGTTGCCGCTGGCCGAGATGGCGGTGAAGGTGGCGCGCTGGTTGCCGGCGGCCATCAGGTCGCCCAGCCGCCCACCCCAGCCGACGGTGGCGCCTTCTGGCTGAAACGACTGCCAGGTGTTTTGCTGGTCGTTGTGCGAGAACAGGCTGGCCGGCCTGGGGTGGCTGGCCTGGGCGTACTGCGCCTTGGTGGTCGGCAGCACGAGGGGGCCGACGTTGGGCACCACGGCCAGACGTCTGTCGGTGCTGAACATCGCCTGCAAGGTCGTCAGGCTCGGGTGCAACGCAAAGCTGCGGCCCTGGGCGTTGATGGGGGTGATCGGCAGCACGCCGCCAAGCCGGGCCGGTGAGCCGAGAAGCGCCGCGGCGTTCACCGGCGTGCCTGGCGCCAGCAGCGCGATGGACTCCGGGGCCTGGTTGCGCACGGTGCTGTAAGCGCTCCAGGAGGCCGTGTCGGTCGGCAGCACCATGTTGTAGCTGTCGTTGCCGCCGAACAGGAAGATGCAGACCAGCGCCTTGTAGTCGCTGGCCGTCTGCGCCGATGCGGAGCCCATGGCCGCCAGGTTTAAGGCCATCGGGCCGGCGGCGCCCAGGGTGGCCATGGCGCCGGCTTGGCGCAGGAACAGGCGACGCGAGCTGTGGGGATGGATCAAGTGGGTCATGCGGGCCTCGTCTACTTCTGGACCTGGAACTCGGGCGACACCAGTGTGAGCAACAGCGCGGTGTTGACGCGGCTGCGCTTGGCGCTGTCGATCGCGGCCTGGTTGCTGCCGGTGGCGGCGGGAATGGCAATCGAGGCCACAGCGCCCTCGATCTCGCTGGCCAGTGCCGCCGGCATGCTGCCGTACACCAGTTTTCGGTTGGCCAGCGCCACCAGATCGGGCGGTCGGTCGGCCAGGGCCAGCTCAGCCGTGAAGTCGCCCTGCATCTCACGCCGGTTCAAGGCGCTGTTGAAGGCGCCGACACCGGAGCCGACGTTGTCGCGCATAAAGTTCACGTAGCCCGCGGCCGTCGTCTCATGCACCAGCTGCATTTCCGGCACCACCAGCCCGGCCGCGGTGGCCTGGGTGCCGGGCGCCACGTAGCCCGGGCGATAGAAGTTGAACACCGAGGGCGAGCGCATCGGCGTCTGGCCGAGCGCGGTGCCCGGGTTGTCGGTGTTACCGACGCGGAACTCGCCGCTGTCGGAGCGAAAGCCGTGGGCGCGCAAGAAGGCCGACAGGCGCAGCACCGGCTCGCGCAACTTACCCGAGGTGTTGGTCATGGCGCGCGCTTCCGGATGCATCAGGACGGTCTTGACCACATGCTTGAGGTCGCCGCGCTGGCCGCGCCCGTTGTCAGCAAAGGCACCGGCCACCGCGCTCACATAGGCCGGGCTCGGGTTGCTGCTGGTCAGGCGCTGGATCAACTGCTTGCCGATGAAGGGACCGATGTTCGGGTGGTTGGCCAGGGTGTCGAGCGCCTCTTGCAGGCTGGCGCGCGGGTCGGCCGTGGTTTGCGCGGCGATGGTCCTGCCCAGGAAGGCCTTGGCCTCGGTGCTGTGGAAGCTGGGGTAGCCAATCATGGGCTTGAAATGCCGGTCGGGATCGCTGACGCCGCTGAGCGAGCCCGAGTAGAAGCAACCGCTGGCGGGCGCGCCGGGGCAGTCCCAGCTCCAGCCGGTGAACACGCGCGCCAAGCCGCCGATGTCGGCGCTGCTGTAGGTGTCGATGCGTGTACCGGCGTTGAGCTTGGCGCTGCCGTCGGCGTTGAGCTCGTGCAGGCCGATCGAAAAGAGCTGCATCACCTCGCGCGCGAAGTTCTCGTCCGGCACGCGCCCGCTGCGCGCGTCGGCTTTCTGGTTGCGCAGGTGGGACAGGTAGACGCCCATCATGGGGTGCAGGGACACGCCCTCCAGCAGGTCGCGGTAGCTGCCCAGGCCTTTGTCGGCGAGCAAGTCGAAGTAGGCCGAGACTGCGCGTGGGTTGTCGCCCACGGTGCCGTCCTGCATCGAGATGACCATGATCTGCGACAGCGCATAGGCCACGCGCTGACGCAACTGATCTTCGCCCGTGACAGCGGCCTTCCAGAAGGCATTGATGGTGCCGTTCTGGTAGACGCCCGCATTGGAATTGTTCGGGTCGGCGGCTTTGGCAGCGGCCTCGGCCGTTTCCCAGGCTAGGCGGTGCTGGGACACCGGCTTGGTGAACTGCTCGTCGATCCAGGCGGCATAGCCGATGGCCAGCACACGGTCGACGTCGGCATCGGTCGGGCCGAAGGTGGCCTGCGTGAGGAATCGCGCGGCGGCCTCGCGCGAGGCGGGCATCTCGGGCGCCGCGGGCCCTGGGCCGGTCGTGCCGCCACCGCCACCGCCACCGCCACCGCATGCCACCAGCACAGCGGCCAATGACAGCATCCCTACAGCCTGCTTGATGGTCCTGGGTTTCACGGCGTCGCACTCCATTTGATGGTGCAGGCGCAATGGCAGCGCTGCTCCAACGCGGATTGTTGGGTGGCCCGAGGCTTTGCCTGTGTGCAATCGTTGGCAAAAACGGCCGGCATTACGCCGTGTCACCCCGCGTCACTCCACGTCACTCCGCGTGACAGCACGTGACGGGCGGGTGCCGGCTGACCGCTGGCGCTGCCATGTGGAATGATGGCGCCCTCATCGATCTGTCTCAGGACCGCACATGCTCATCAGCAATCTCGAAACCGCGCCGGGCCACCGCGTGGTGGCCCACCTCGGCATCGCCCAGGGCAGCACCGTGCGGGCCAAGCATGTTGGGCGCGACTTCTTGTCGGGCCTGAAGAACATCGTCGGCGGCGAACTCAAGGCCTACACCGAGCTGATGCAGGAGGCGCGCGACGAGGCGGTGCAGCGCATGAGCGACGAGGCGCGCAGCATGGGCGCCAATGCCGTCCTCAACGTGCGCTTTGTCACCACTTCGATCACGGCCGGGGCCGCCGAGATCCTCGCCTACGGGTCGGCGGTCACGATCGAGGCGGCCTGAACCGTGCGCTGGGTCGAACTCTTCAACCTGCTGCTGCCGATCGCGCTGCTGGCGGTGGGCTACTTCGTCGGCCGCATGCTCGAACGCCGGCACTATGCGTCGATCCGCCTGCGCGAACGCGAGCTGCAAGCGGTGGTGGCCCTGACCACCCGCTACATCCCGGCGGGCGTGGTGGCCAAGGGCGGCAGCCTGGTCAGCGGCAGCGTGGTCGTGTCCTCGGACTACTTCAAGACCTTCGTCGCCGGCTTTCGCAACCTGGTCGGCGGGCGCTTCCGCGGCTACGAGTCGCTGCTCGAACGCGCGCGGCGTGAGGCCTTGCTGCGCATGAAGCTGGATGCGCAGCAGGCGGGTTCAGCACTCGTCATCGGCGTGCGCTTTCACACCACGCGCGTCGCAGGCTCGACCACACCGGCGGTGGAAGTCATGGCCTTCGGCACCGCGCTGGACTGCCGCCCGTGACGCAGCCTGCGGGGCCTGCAGGCCCGACGCTGGAGAACCGGCTGCCCGCCGAAGGCATCAACAGCAGCGACGAACACCCGCTGCGCGAGTTTGCGTGGTTGGTTGTGGCAGCCCTGGTCACCCTGGCCTTGACCGTGCTGCTGATCGGTTGGGCCGCCCGCTGGCTCGCGCCCCAACTGCCTTTCGCTGTCGAGGTCGGCCTGGCGGAGCGCATCGTCGACAAGGCAGCGACGCCACAAAGCGCGCCGCGCTCAGCGGCATTGCAAGCGCTGGCGCATCGCGTCGCAGCGCAGATGCAGTTGCCGCCGGGCATGTCGCTGCGGGTGACATGGGAGGCCGCACCCCTCGTCAACGCCTATGCCACCGTCGGCGGGCGCATCCGCGTTTACCAGGGCTTGCTGGATAAACTGCAAAGCGAAGAGGCGCTGACGGCCCTGTTGGCGCACGAGATCGCGCATACCAAGCATCGCCACGTGGCCGCCAACGTCGGCCGCGGATTGGCGCTGGCGATGCTGTTGGGCGTGGTGTCGTCGGACGCCGGAGCCGCCGCGGCCGAGACACTGCTGAGCAGCGCCACCGGCCTGGCGCTGCTGAGCTACTCGCGCGAGCAGGAGCGCCAGGCCGACGACGAGGCCCTGGCCGCCAGCGTGGCCCTGTACGGCCATGGCGGCGGCATGGTGGAGCTCTTCACGCAGCTGCGGCCAGCCGCCGCCGCGGAAGATCCGTCGATGGCGCTGCTGCGCACCCACCCGATGACGCAGGAGCGCATCGAGGCGGTGCAGAGCAGCGCGCGCAACGCCGGATGGTCACTGGCCGGCGACCGCACGCCGCTGCCTGAAACCTTGCGGCGGCCGGCAGGACCCTGAGCGGGCCGCCGCGCATGGATTCGCATTCAAGCGGGCGTCAGCAGCCGTCTGCAGCGGGTCCGTTGAAGGCGCTGGCACACGCGTGCATGCGACTGCGCGAGATCAGGCCGACGCGGCACTCTCCTCCGCGAATGTCCCCCGAGTCGGGCTGCGCCCGCCTCTCCTCCTTGATTTCGCTGCGCAGAGCGCCCCGCCGTCCCGATCCGAGTTGCTTGGGCTGTTGGGCGGTCGCGGGGCGACCTGGCTCGAGGCCGGGGACGGCGGGTGCCCACCGCAGCGAAATCAAGGGGGAGCCTTGGGCGCCGCCCTGGGCGGAGGACATTCGCGGAGGCGGGTGCCCGATGGCCACGGCCGGCGCGGCCCACGAATCCGCGGGAACCAACGACCGCAATGGCCACCGATCAGAGACAGCCAGCCCGGGTCACTTGAAGGCTGAACCGCATCAGCCCAGTTGCGGTGCCAAGGCGCGCCGTGCGGCGGCGTCGTCGACGCGGTTGCGCCTTGCCCAGTCGGTCAACTGGTCGTTCCCGATCGTGCCGACATTGAAGTAGGTCGCCTCCGGGTGCGCGAGGTAGAAGCCACTGACGCTGGAAGCTGGCGTCATGGCCAGGCTCTCCGTCAGCCCCATGCCGACGCTGTCAGCGCCGAGCACGCGAAACATCTCGCGCTTGGGCAAGTGGTCGGGGCAGGCCGGGTAGCCGGGCGCCGGGCGGATGCCACGGTACTGCTCGGCAATCAAGGCCTCGTTGCTGAGCGCTTCGCCCGCCGCATAGCCCCACAACTCCTTGCGCACGCGCAGGTGCAGGTGCTCGGCGAAGGCTTCGGCCAGGCGGTCGGCCAGCGCCTTCAACATGATGGCGGAGTAGTCGTCGTGATCGGCGAGGAACTGCGCCTCCTTCTTCTCGACGCCCTGGATGCTGACGGCGAACATGCCGGCGTAGTCAGGCCCCGTTGCGCGCGGCGCGACGAAGTCGGCCAGGCAGCGGTTGGGCCGTCGCACACCGTCGATCACAGGCCGCTCGGACTGCAAGCGCAGGCCGTGCCAGACCATCAGGGGTTCAGCGCGCGTCTCGTCGGCATAGAGGGCGATGTCGTCGTCATGAACGGCCTGCGCCGGATACAAACCGACGACGCCGTGCGCCTGCAACCAGCGGCCTTCGATCAAGCGCTTGAGCATGCGCTTGGCATCGCTGAAGACGCGGGTGGCTTCCGTGCCCACCACCTCGTCGCGCAGGATCTCGGGGAAGCGGCCAGCCAAGTCCCAGGTCTGGAAGAAGGGCGTCCAGTCGATGTGGGCGGCGATCTCGGCCAGATCGACGTTGCGCAACTCGCGCCGGCCGATGAAGGTGGGCACGGTCGGGGTGTAGGCGGCCCAGTCCACCACCTGCTTGTTGGCGCGCGCGGTCGCCAGGCTGACCAGGGGCGTGGCCTTCTTGCTGGCGTGCTGCTCGCGCACCCGAACATAGTCGGCGTTGAGTTCGGTGATGTATTTGGCCGCGCGCTCGTCGCTGAGCAGGTCGCTGCACACTCCCACGCTGCGCGACGCGTCGGGCACATAGACCACCGGCCCCTCGTAGTGCGGCGCAATCTTGACCGCGGTGTGAACGCGGCTGCAGGTCGCGCCGCCGATCAGCAGCGGGGTCTTGCGGCTGCGAAACCAGTCGTCGCGCTGCATCTCGGCGGCCACATGCTGCATCTCCTCGAGGCTCGGCGTGATCAGGCCCGACAGGCCGATGATGTCCGCGCCCTCGACCCGCGCCTTGGCCAGGATGTCCTGGCAGGGCACCATCACGCCCATGTTGATGACCTCGAAGTTGTTGCACTGGAGCACGACGGTGACGATGTTCTTGCCGATGTCGTGTACGTCGCCCTTCACTGTGGCGATGACGATCTTGCCCTTGGCTTTGGCCTCACCGCCGCCGGCGATCAGCAGCTTCTTCTCTTCCTCGATGTAGGGCAGCAGGTGGGCCACGGCCTGCTTCATCACGCGCGCGCTCTTCACCACTTGCGGCAGGAACATCTTGCCGGCACCGAACAGGTCGCCCACTGTGTTCATGCCGGCCATCAGCGGGCCCTCGATGACATGCAGCGGCCGGCCGCCGCCTGCGCGAATGGCTTGCCAGGCTTCTTCCGTATCCCCCGTGATGAACTCCGTGATGCCATGGATCAGCGCGTGGCTCAAGCGCTCATTGACATTGCCAACGCGCCAGGCCAGGCGCGCGCTGTCGTCCAGCGCCCTGCCCTTGGCGCGGTCGGCTATCTCGATCAGGCGTTCGCCGGCATCCTTGCGCCGATTGAGCACCACGTCTTCGACACGCTCGCGCAACTCGGCGTCGAGGTCGTCGTACACGCCGACCATGCCGGCGTTGACAATGCCCATGTCCATGCCGGCCTGGATCGCGTGGTACAGAAAGACGGTGTGGATCGCTTCGCGCACCGGGTCGTTGCCGCGGAAGGAGAAGCTCACGTTCGACACGCCGCCGCTGACTTTCGCGCCGGCCAAATTGGCCTTGATCCAGCGCGTGGCATTGATGAAATCGACGGCGTAGTTGTCGTGCTCTTCGATGCCGGTGGCGATGGCGAAGATGTTGGGGTCGAAGATGATGTCCTCGGCCGCGAAGCCGACTTCATCGACCAGGATCTTGTAGGCCCGCGCGCAGATTTCCGTCTTGCGGGCAAAGGTATCGGCCTGGCCCTTCTCGTCGAAGGCCATCACGACGGCGGCCGCGCCGTAGCGGCGCACCAGATTGGCTTGGCGCCGGAACTCGGCCTCGCCCTCCTTCATCGAGATCGAGTTGACGATGCCCTTGCCCTGGATGCACTGCAGGCCGGCCTCGATGACGCTCCACTTCGAGCTGTCGATCATCACTGGCACCCGCGCAATCTCGGGCTCGCCGGCCATCAATTGCAGGAAGCGCACCATCGCCGCCCGGCTGTCGAGCATGGCCTCGTCCATGTTGACGTCGATGATCTGGGCGCCGTTCTCGACCTGCTGGCGGGCCACCGCCAAGGCATCCTCGAACTTGCCGGCGAGGATCAGCCGGGCAAAGGCCTTGGAGCCGGTGACATTGGTGCGCTCGCCAATGTTGACGAACAATGCGCCCGTGTCGATGGAAACAGGCTCGAGGCCCGACAAGCGCAACGGGGGAGGGTTTGTGGCAGTCATCGTCGTTGCATGTGAAGCAGGACGAGCGCCGTTGCCACGCGCGGCCCAAAGGCGCTGCGCGCTTGCCGAGCCTGGCGGCTGTGCAGCCGTCGCAACGCTCCTCGGCACGAAGGCATTCTATTCGTGGCACCCATTGAAACCACGGTGCTTGTCCACATCTGCCGGCCACAGGTAGCATCCGCCACCCTGTTCCGGAGGATTTCGTCATGACCAACGCCCCCCGTCGCCTTGCCGCATGGTTTGCCGCGCTCGCCGCCGTGCTGGCCCTGTCTGGCTGCGGCTACAACCAGTTCCAGGCCCTGGACGAGCAAGTCAAGGCCGCCTGGAGCGAGGTGCTCAACCAGTACCAGCGCCGCGCCGACCTGATCCCCAACATCGTGGCCACGGTCAAAGGCGAGGCCAACTTCGAGCAGGAGACCCTCACCAAGGTGATCGAAGCACGCGCCAAGGCGACCTCGATCCAGGTCACGCCCGAGACCCTGAACAACCCCGAGGCCTTCAACAAATTCCAGCAGGCCCAGGGCGAGTTGGGCAGCGCGTTGTCGCGCCTGATGGCCGTCAGCGAGGCCTACCCCAATCTGAAGGCCAATGCCGGCTTCCAGGACCTGCGCGTGCAACTCGAAGGCACCGAGAACCGCGTCACGGTCGCACGCAACCGCTACATCAAGACGGTGGCCGAGTACAACGTGCTGGCGCGCCAGTTCCCGACCAACCTGACGGCGATGATCTTCAGCTACGCCGTCAAGCCCAGCTTCACCGTCGCCAACGAAGCGCAGATCTCGGCGCCGCCGACGGTGAGCTTCGACAAGGCGCCTGTCCCTGCGCCGGCCCCGGCGGCATCGAAGTAAGGCGTTCGTCATGACCGTCGTGCGGCAGCTCGCGCTGCTGCTCTCGCTGCTGCTGGCCGCCATCGGCCTGCAGGCGCAAGATGTGCTGCCGGTGCCGCCGCTGGCGGGCCGCGTCGTCGACCAGACCGGCACCCTGAGCGCCGCGCAAAGCGAAGCGCTGACGGCCAAGCTGGCGGCTTTCGAGGCCGCGTCGGGGCCGCAGATCGTCGTGCTGATGGTGCCGACGACGCAGCCCGAAGACATCGCCGCCTATGCCCAGCGCGTCGGCGACGCCTGGAAGATCGGCCGCCGCGAGGTCGGCGACGGCTTGTTGATCGTGGTCGCCAAGAGCGACCGCAAGGTCAACATCCAGACCGCCAAGGCGCTCGAAGGTGCCATTCCCGACCTGGCGGCGCGCCAGATCATCGACAGCGCGATCCGCCCGGCCTTTCGTGCCGATGACTATGC
This sequence comes from Burkholderiales bacterium, assembly GCA_031403815.1. Lineage (GTDB taxonomy): Bacteria > Pseudomonadota > Gammaproteobacteria > Burkholderiales > Burkholderiaceae_C > CADEEN01. The sequence goes on from JANNGJ010000043.1 coordinate 9,677, forward strand.
CGGCGGCCTGAACGCTGCCGTCGATCAGCTGATCGCGCGCATCCGGGGCGAGGCCCTGCCGGCGCCGAGCCGCAAGCCGCCGTCGCCGAGCGTGTTCGGCAGCTTGCAGCCGATGGAGCTGCTGATCTTTGCCTTCATTGCCCTGCCCGTGGTGGCGGGCGTCACCCGGCGCATCTTCGGCCGCGGCCTGGGCTCGCTGGCCAGCGGTGGCGCCACCGGTGCGGTCGCCTGGCTGGTCAGCAGCAGCCTGCTGGTGGCAGGCATTGGCGGCGTCATCGGTTTGCTCTTCGGTCTCTTCGCCGGCGCCAGCAGTGCCCTGCGCAGCAGTGGCCGCCACGGTGGCGGTTTCGGCGGCGGCCTGGGCGGTGGGTTTGGCGGCGGTGGCTGGAGCGGTGGCGGCGGCGGCGGGGGGTTCTCCTCGGGTGGCGGCGGTGATTTTGGCGGCGGCGGTGCGTCGGGGGACTGGTGATGGCGAGCAAGTTCGTGCGCATCCTCAAGCACCGCTGGCTCGACGACCGCGACACCGCGCGCGCACTCGGCCAGGACGCCCTGCAGCGGCTCGAAACTCGGGTCCATGCCAGCGAGGGCGCGCACAGCGGCGAGATCCGCCTGTGCGTCGAAGCCGGCCTGCCCTGGTCTTACCTGTGGAAGGGCCTCAGCGCGCGCGACCGCGCTGTCACCCTGTTCGGCAAGTTGCGCGTCTGGGACACCGAGGCCAACAACGGCGTATTGATCTACCTGCTGCTGGCCGAGCACGCGATCGAGATCGTCGCCGACCGCGGCCTGGCGCGCCACGTGCCCGCCGAGCAGTGGCAGGGCATCGTTGCGGGCATGCGTGAGGCCTTTCGCGCCGGCCGCTACGAAGAAGGCCTCAACGCCGCCATCGCGGCGGTCGACACCTTGCTGGTGGTGCACTTCCCCCTCGCCGCTGACGCGCGCAACCCAAACGAGTTGCCGAACCGCCCGATCGTGATGTAACGCACCACGCGTCTCAAGTTGAGGCACGTGGCGCCGAAAACAGGCCCAAGGACCGCGACTGCGGTGTCTGCGCGCCTTGCGCCAGGAACAGGCCGTCATGAAGAACTGGTTGTTTGCGCTGTTGGCGCCGTTTCGGCAGCCCGAGGTGTCGGCTGCCGGGCGCGCTCGGGTGCGGCCACCCGCAAGGCCGGCAGCGTCGCTGCCCGCGGCTCCTGCCCAGGCTGCGCCGGTGGCAGCAGTGGCAATCACACCGGCACTGGCACCGGCCTCGGTACTCGACCTCGATATGGGCGTGTTCGCCTGGCTGTTGGGGCAAGCGGTCGACCCCGCTGCGGCGCTCACCGCGCCTGAGCGCCAGGTGCTGGCGCAACTCGACGGCGTCGCGGCCGATGCCAGCGTGCAAGGCGTCCTGCTGCCGCGCGCGGCCGCCGTCGTGCCGCGCTTGCTGGCTCAGCTGCGCGGCCCCGACAGCTCCTTGTCGACGCTGTCCGACCAGGTTTCGCGCGACGTGACCCTGGTGGTGGAGGTCATTCGCATGGCCAACAGCGTCGGCTACCGCCGAGGGCCGGCCGTGGTCGAACTTGAGCACGCCATCCGCATGCTCGGCGTTGACGGGCTGCGCTTTGCGATCAGTCGCGCTGTCCTCAAACCCCTGATGGACCCGCGCAGCGGCGCGCTGTCAACCCGCAGCGCGCGGCGCCTTTGGCAGCTCACCGACAGCAAGGCCCAACTGAGTGCAGCCACGGCGCGCGGCCTGGGGTGCGAGCCGTTCGACGGCTACCTCCTCGGCCTGGCACACAACGCGGTCTGGTCCGTCGTTCTGCGCACGCTGGACACGGCCCAGCCCGAGGCGACCGCATGGCGCTTCAGTGCGGCTTTCGTGCGCGAGTTGAACCAGCGCCGCGATCGCCTGTTCCACGTCGTTGCGCAGCAGTGGCAGCTGCCCCGTGCATTGCGCGAGATCGCAGGCGAGGTCGCGCAGCGCAGCCTGGTCGCAGCCGGTGGCTCGCCGCTTGTGCAGGCGCTGCGCAGCGGAGAGCAACTGGCCAGCCTGCTGTGCATCCACGACGGTGCTGCTGCGGCGGCCGCGGCCGAGCCGCTGCTGGGGGGTCTGCCGGCCAGCGTTGGCCTGGCCTGGCACGGGCTGACGCGGTCGGCGAACGACACGCCGGGCTGAGCGTCGGCGCCGCCGACGCGGCGCAGTGGGCGTCAGCGCGACAGGATGGGCTTGAGTGGCCCGCGGAAAACTTCCTTCAGCGGCTTGCCGGCCAAGGGCGCCATCTCGATGGCCTCGGCCGCGACCTTGGTGTCGGGCAAGTGGTCAAGCAGGTGCCGGATCAGCGTCAGGCGGCCGCGCCGCTGATCGTTGAAATCGACCAAGGCCCACGGTGCGCGCTTGTTGTGCGTGGCCGCAAGCATGGCGGCGCGGGCGCGGCCGTATTCAGCGTATTTCTCGCGCGCTTTCAGGTCGATGGGCGACAGCTTCCACTGCTTCATCGGGTCTTCGAGGCGCTCAGCAAAGCGCTCTTCCTGGCGCACCTGGTCGACCGTCAGCCAGTACTTGAACAGCAGGATGCCGTCATCGACCAGCAACTTCTCGAACGCCGGCACCTGGGTCAGGAAGGCCGCCGTCTCGGCCGGGGTGCAAAAGCCCATCACCTTTTCCACGCCGGCGCGGTTGTACCAACTGCGGTCGAACAAGGCGATCTCGCCAGCGGCGGGCAGGTGCGCGACATAGCGCTGGAAGTACCACTGCGTGCGTTCGCGGTCGCTCGGCTTGGGCAGCGCCACCACATGGCATTGGCGCGGGTTGAGGGTGTCGGCAATGGCCGAGATCACACCGCCCTTGCCGGCCGTATCGCGGCCCTCGATCAGCACCATCAGCCGCTTGCCGGCAGTCTGCAGCCAGCGCGCCATCTGGTTCAACTCGAGCTGCAACGGCGCCAGCTTTTCGAGGTACTCGCCCTTGCCGATTCGGCCGCTGGCGCCGTTGTTCTTGCTGGACTTGACTTTGTCGCCCATGGGTTCGCTCGCCTTCTCGCTGAATTGCCACCCGCCCTGCGATCACGCCCAGGACCACACACGGCAAACGGCGCGCAGTCGAAGCCAAAGCACTCACGCATGCACATCCACCTGCAGGCAGGCAGACACTCAGCCTGTGCGCCGATCAACATCGCAGCCCTTGGACCAGCTACCAAATCCATCCGGGGGCCGCAAAGACCGGCCCGCCATGGACTGGCGCTAACCCGCAGGCCGCGCGTTCATTCTGCTGGCGCGCAGTTGGGGGCGCAGACCATCTCCGAGCGACCAAGAATCCGCTTGGAGCGCAACTGCGCCTGCTGCCTGTGCTTGCCGCACATGAAACAGGAGCGGGTGTTGCCGCCGCCAAGGAAAGGGGAGCCCGGCGCTTTGGCACCGTAACGAAGACCGTCCTCGGAAAGACGGGTTGCGATAGCTTTGACCATGACCGTATTGTCGCAGGATGGGCGGCACCTGTGCAGAGCCCCCTCAACGCCCGTCTTTTTGACGCCCTGCGGTGCGCATAATCGCGCCCCATGACCGGCCACCACCTCACTGCCGACCTCAGCGGCTGCCCGGCCACCACATCGGCAATGACCGACCCGCAGGCCTTGCGCAGGCTGTGCATCGAGGCGGTCTACGCGGCCGGTCTGACCCCGGTCGGCGAGGTCTTCCACGTCTTCCCGCCGCCCGGCGGCGTGACGGGCGTGGTGCTGCTGGCCGAATCGCACCTGGCGGTACACACCTGGCCCGAACGCGGCGCGGTAACCCTGGACGCCTATGTCTGCAACCTCAGCAGCGACAACTCGGCGGCCGCGCAAGGCCTGGTCGATCAATTGATCGCCGCCTTCGCGCCCCGGCATGTGCAACGCCAGCGCTGGCTGCGCGGCGCGGTGTTCGTGCCGCGGGCGGCGCATGCCGCGCCTTGAGCGCGCCGGGTTGCGCGCCGTGCGCAACCCGGCCTGGTACCACGCCCGCCTGGCGCCGCCGCCTCACGGCACCCGGCTGCGCGTGGTCATCGACACCGATGCCGCCAACGAGATTGACGACCAGTTCGCCTTGGCCTGGGCCCTGCTCGCGCCTGAGCGGCTGGCAGTGCTGGCGGTCTATGCCGCACCCTTCTCCTTCGAGCACCGGCGTTTGGAGATGATTCGCGCGCGTGAGGCCCAGCGCCATCCGGCCGCCGCCAGCCCCGCCGACGTCGAGTTGCTGCGCCTGCACGGGCCGCGCCTGGCCCATGCAGAGCGCCGTGGCTGGGTGTTGGAAACGCTCGACCTGCCGCTGTTCAATCCGCCAGATGTGGGCATGCAGCGCAGCTTCGATGAGATCCTGCGTGTCTTCGATGCGCTGCGCCAGGCGCCAACCGGCCGCGTGTTTCGCGGCAGCACGGGCTACCTGCCGGACTTGGCCACGCCCCTGCACAGCGAGGCGGTAGAGCACCTGATCGCGACGGCACGCGCCACCCCAGCCAACGGCCCACCGCTGTATGTCGTGGCCATCGGCTGCGTCACCAACATCGCCAGCGCGCTGCTGCTGGCACCCGACATCATCGAGCACATCGTCGTGGTCTGGACCAGCGGCTACCCGTCACACGCGCCGCATGCCAACTTCTCGCTCAACCTGGAACAGGACCTTGCGGCTTCGCAGTGGCTGTTCGACAGCGGCGTGCCCCTGGTTTACTTGCCGGGCTACCAGGTCGGTGCGCAACTGCGCCTGTCCTTGCCGGAGATGGCGGCTCATGTGCAGGGCCGCGGCGCGATTGGCAACTACCTGCACCAGCTCTACACCCACAACCCCCTATGGGAGTTTGCCGGCATCGACAGCTTCTTCGCCCACTCCTGGATCATCTGGGACCTGATCAATATCGCCTGGCTGCTCAATCCCGATTGGGTGCCCAGCGATATCGTGG
>JANNGJ010000044.1:0-5806 GCA_031403815.1 Burkholderiales bacterium
GACGTTGTCGAACCAGACCTCGTTCACCTCGTGGCCACCATCGAGCATGATGATGGGCCGCACGGAAACGCCCGGGGTCTTCATGTCGATCAGAAGGAAGGAGATGCCGGTCTGCGGCTTGCCCTCGTTGCTGGTGCGCACCAGGCAGAAGATCCACTCGCCGTATTGGCCCAGGGTGGTCCAGGTCTTCTGCCCGTTGACGATGTAGTAGTCGCCCTTGCGTTCGGCCTTGCACTTCAGTGAGGCCAGATCAGAGCCCGAACCCGGTTCGCTGTAGCCCTGGCTCCACCACACATCGCCACTGGCGATGCCGGGCAGGAAGCGGCGCTGCTGGGCCGGCGTGCCGAAGGCCATGATGACGGGCGCCACCATCACCGGGCCAAAGGGCATCACGCGCGGCGCGCCGGCCAGGGCGCACTCTTCTTCGAACAGGTGGCGCTGCACCGCGTTCCAACCGGGGCCACCGAATTCCTGTGGCCAACCCCAGCCGAGCCAGCCTTGCCGGCCGAGCAGGCGGGCCCAGCGCTGGTGGTCGTCGCGCGTCAGGTGCAGCGCGTGGTGCACCTTGTGGCTGATGTCGGGCGGCAGGGTGGCCGCAACCCAGCTGCGAATCTGCTGGCGGAAGGCGGTCTCTTCGGGGGTGAAGGTCAGGTCCATGGCGAGGGTGGGTGGCTGCGCCCGGGGTTTTAGCACGAGCGTTCGTTGAGCGGGCGGGGTGCCGGGTACAAACGGGGTTTCCATGAGCGCTTCAATGTCTGACACCGCCGCCACCTTGGCTGACGCCGAACGCATGCGCCATGCCGACCGCGAGTGGTTGTCGCTGGCCTTGATGCAGTCGCGCAACCAGACCCTCGCTTGGCTGGCCTTGTTTGAAGGCCACCCCGCCGCCGCTGCGCCGCAGCCGGCCGCGTTCTTCGAGCCTGCGCTTTGGCTGGCCGGGCACGCTGGCTGGCGCCAGGAGCGCTGGATTGCACGCAATGTGCAGCGCTCACGCGGCCCCTTGGCCGATGCGGCGCGCGCGCCCCTGGCTTCGATCGAGCCCGAGGCCGATGTCTGGTGGTCCAGCGAAGCCCTCACCGACCGGGCGCGCTGGGCAGCCGCCCCACCGTCATTCGAGGCCACCCGGGCCTATCTGGCCGAAACCCTCGAGATCACGCTCGACCTGCTGCAAAGTGCCGCCACCGACGACGCCAGCCTGCATGTGTTTCGCGCGGCGCTGTTTGACGAAGACGCGGTGCAGCGTCGCTTCGTGGCATTGGCGCAAGCCCAGCGCTTGCAAGCCGCTGCCGCGCTGCTGCCCGAGCGCCGCCTGCACACGCAGCGCGAGCCCTTGGTGTTCGCAGCCCAGCGCTGGGCGCTTGGCTCGCCGCCCGGTGGCTATGTGCCAGGCAACGAGCAGTGGGCGCATGACGAAGCGGTGCCCGAGTTCGAGATCGATGCGCAGGCCGTTGTCTGGGCACAGTACGCCGAGTTCGTCGAAGACGGCGGCTACGACGAGCCGCGCTGGTGGAGCCCAGCCGGGTGGCAATGGCTGCTGCAATGCCAGCGGCGCAGCCCGCGCGACGTCGAGCAGTTGCGCCATGGTGTGTTGCTGCAGCGCTTCGGCCAATTGCAGCGCGCGCCGGCGGTCGAGCCGGCCACGATGCTGTCCTGGTTCGAGGCCGAAGCCTGGTGCCTTTGGGCCGGGCGCCGCCTGCCGACCGAGATTGAGTGGGAGTTGGCCGCCAGCCGCGGCGCATCGCGCGGCTTTGTCTGGGGCCAGGTGCCGGAGTGGGTCGCCGGGCGCGCACGGGCCTGGCCGGGTGGCGCAACGGTGGGCGTCGCCACATGGCGCGTCCAGCGCGGCGTGGCCTGGTTCGAGCCGCGCCGTCTGGCCCACCCGAAAGCACGCCGCTTCGTTGCTGCCGAGCGCGACGAAGGCTTCGCCGGCTTTCGAAGTTGCGCGGCATAGCAGGTGGTTCGCTTTGTCCTTCTGCGCGTCTTGGTTGGCAGTGGAGGTTCACGCCCGCATGCCACCGCGTGCGCAGCAAAGGCGCGCCCGGGCAGGCGCTAGCGCGCCACTGTGACGGTCGGTGAGTACACCGACTGCCTTGCGGTGCTCGGGCTTGCGGCCCCGTCGAAAAACTCCCGCCGCACACCGCCAGCCGCGACGCGCAGAACGAAAAAGCGAGCGGAGACCGAACCTCAACAAGGGCGCCGCAAGGGGCTACGCCTTCCCGCTCCAATGAACGCTACCGCATCAGTCGGCTTTGGCCCCCGTCGCCTTGACCACGCGCTCGTACTTGGCGTTCTCGCTGCGCACGAACTGTGCGAAGGCTTCGGAGGTGCTGGGCGCGGGCTCGGCCATCAAGGTGGCCAGACGGGCCTTGATCTCGGGTGAGTTGAGGGCATTGGTGAAGCCGCGGTGCAGCCGGGCGGTGACCTCCGCCGGCAGGCGCGCGGGCCCGAACAGGCCGAACCAGGTGTGGATATCGAACTGGCCCAGTCCGAGATCGGCGCCGCTTTCGGCGATGCTTGGCACCTCGGGCATGGCGCTTGAGCGCTTGGCGGTGGTGACGGCCAGCGCGCGCAGCTTGCCGCTCTTGATGTTGGCCGAAGCTGCCGCCAGGTTGTCGAAGTTGAGGTCGACCTGGCCCGACACCAATGCCAGTTGCGCGGGCGGCCCACCGGCGTAGGGAATGTGGACCATGAACACGCCGGCCTGGGTCTTGAACATTTCGCCGGCCAGGTGGCCGGCGCTGCCGTTGCCGCCGGAGCCGTAGTTGAGCCGCGCCGGGTTCTTCTTCGCATAGGCCACCAGGTCGCGCACCGAGGTGATGCCCAGGCGCTGCGCGGCCTCGGCATTCATCACCAGCACATTGGGCACCTGGGCCACCAGGGTGATCGGCGTGAAGTCGGCCAGGGCGTTGTACGGCATCTTGCTGTACAGCCAGGGGTTGATGGCGTGCGTGGCCACCGCGCCCATCACGAGCGTCAAGCCGTCGGGCGCGGCCTTGGCCACGATGTCGGCGCCGAGGTTGCCGCCAGCGCCAGGCCGGTTCTCGACCACCACCATGCCCAGGCTGTCCTTGACCTTCTCGGCCAGCGCGCGCGCCGCGATGTCGAGCGGGCCGCCGGGCGGGTAGGGCACGATCAAGCGGATCGGCTTGGGCTGGGCCCACGTGGCGGGGGCGGCCAGGATGGCGGCGGCTGCAACAACAACTTCACGGCGGCGCATTGGGGTCTCCGGCTGACAGGGGTGGTTCTGCGTCGCCGCAGTCTAGCGGCGACAATTCGCGTCGATGTCCACTTCGACCGCTGCCCTCGCGCCGGCGCACCGCCCCGGCGCCGCGCGCGCCTGATGCGCCGCCCATGATCCGCTACCGCATCGCGCTGCACGACCTGCACGCGCATCACTTTCGCGTCACGCTGACGCTGCCGCAGCCGGCCCCGGACCAACGCTTCAGCCTGCCGGTCTGGATCCCTGGCAGCTACATGGTGCGCGACTTCAGCCGCCACCTGTCGCGCCTGGAGGCCCGGCAGGGCCGCGCCGCGGTAGCCCTTTGTCAGCTCGACAAGACCACCTGGCAGGCCGACTGTCGCGGGCGTGGCGCGCTGACGCTGAGCTACCTCGTGTATGCCTTCGACCCCTCGGTTCGGGCCGCCTTTCTCGACAGTTCACGCGGTTTCTTCAACGCCACCAGCCTGTGCCTGCGCGTCGAGGGCCGCGAGTCTGAGCCGCACAGCATCATGCTGGGCCGCCTGCCGCGCGGCTGGTCGGTGGCCACCGCGATGGCGGGCGACGCCAAGCAGGGCTACGTCGCCGCCGACTACGACGAACTGGTTGATCACCCGTTCGAGCTGGGTCGCTTCTGGCGCGGCGCTTTCGAGGTGGCCGGTGTGCCGCACGAGTTCGTGGTGGCGGGCGCCTGGCCGGGCTTCGACGGCGAACGCCTGCTGGCCGACACGCGCCGCTTGTGCGAAACGCAGATTGCCTTCTGGCATGGCCGCCGCCGTCCCAAGCCACCGTTTGACCGCTACGTCTTCCTGCTCAATGCGGTGGACGATGGCCATGGCGGCCTGGAGCACCGCGCCAGCACGGCGCTGATCGCCGCCCGGCGTGATTTACCGCGCAGCGGGCTCGCACCGGCCGGCGAAGGCTACGCCGCGCTGCTCAGCCTGATCTCGCACGAGTACTTCCACACCTGGAACGTCAAGCGCCTGAAGCCGCGCGAGCTGGCCCACATCAACTACACGCAAGAGAACCACACCGCGCTGCTCTGGTTCTTCGAGGGTTTCACGTCCTACTACGACGAGCTGCTGCTGTTGCGCGCCGGCCTGATCGACGCGCCGCGCTACCTGAGCCAGGTGGCCAAGACCATCAACGGCGTCGCGGCCACGCCGGGGCGCCAGGTGCAAAGCGTGGCGCAGGCCAGCTTCGATGCCTGGGTCAAGTACTACCGCAGCGACGAGAACAGCCCCAATGCAACGGTCAGCTACTACAGCAAGGGCGCCCTGGTGGCGCTGGCGCTGGACTTGAGCCTGCGCCGCGAGCGCCGCGGCACCCTCGACGATGTCATGCGCCACCTGTGGCGCAGCAGCCGTGGCGGGCCGATCAGCGAGGCCGATATCGCTGCGGCGCTGCGCGAAGTCGGCGGCCGGTCCTACCGCCGCGAGCTGGCGGCGTGGGTTCACGGTACGGACGAGCTGCCCTTGGCGGGCCTGTTCGACGCTGCCGGCGTGAGCACGCTGGCGGCGCCCGCTGCCTTTGCGGCCGCACTCGGCCTGCGTTTGGCCGAGAGCGCCCTGAGCGGCGTTCAGGTCAGGTCGGTGCTGGCCGGCAGCGCCGCCGGCGCGGCGGGTGTTTCGGCAGGGGATGAGTTGCTCGCCGTCGACGGCTGGCGCATCCGGCGCCTGGACGACGCACAGCAGTGGCTGCACAGCGGCCGGGGTTTCACGCTGCTGGTAGCGCGTGACCAACGTTTGCTCACCCTCACGGTGCAACCGAGCGCCGTGGCGGCGCCGGTGCTGAGCTTGAGCCTGGCCGCCAAGCCCCTCGCGCCCGCCGCCTCATTGCGGCGCGGCTGGCTGGGCGTGTAGGGCCGCAAGGACGATGTCAGCACTTGCCGCACCCTGGGATCTGACTGCCACGCAGCCGCACGGGCCATCCAGCACCGCTCGGCGCACCGGCTGGTGGCTGCTGCTGGGCTGCGTGCTGCTAGCGCATGCGCTGGCGACGCTGTGGCTGCAGGACAACCTGGTGGGCAGGGGCAGCGGCGAGCAGCCGATGCCCGCGCGCATGGAGGTGGCCTTTGTGCAGGCCTTGGCGCCGGCTGCGCCGCCGGCCGCTGCGCCAGGCCGCCCGGTGCAGCAAGCGGGCAAGAAGGTGCGCGCCGCTGCGCCGGCGGCCTCGGCGCCAGCCGAGACCACGCTGCCGTCGTTGCCGGTCATCGACGCGCCGGCGCCGGTGCTGGCGGCCGCAGTACCCGAGGCTGCGGCCGCCGAGCCGGCACCGGCGCCTGTTGCGCTCGTCGAACCGGCCGCCCCCATGGTGCCGGCGGTTGCAGCCTCAGCCCCGCCCGCATTGGCCTTCGACTGGCCGCCCTCGACCCGCCTGACCTATGCCCTGACCGGCAACTACCGTGGCGAGGTGAACGGCACCGCGCGGGTCCAGTGGGTGCGGCAAGGGCAGCGCTACCAGGTGCATCTCGACATCGCCATCGGGCCCAGCTTCGCGCCGCTGATTGCGCGGCGCATGACCAGCGACGGCGAGCTCGGCGAGGCCGGCCTGGTGCCGCGACGCTACGACGAAGCCACGCGCCTGCCC
>JANNGJ010000045.1:0-10772 GCA_031403815.1 Burkholderiales bacterium
GGCAAGCTGCGCTCCGCCGTGCTGCCCGAGGTGCCGACGATGAACGAGGCTGGGGTGCCTGGCTACGAGGCCACGCTCTGGCTTGGCCTGATGGCGCCCAAGGGCACACCGCCGGCCGTCGTCAACAAGCTGAATGCCGAGATTGCCAAGACCACTGCCAACCCCGAGGTGCGCCGCACCTGGGCCGCACAGGGCACGACGGCGATGACGATGGGCGTGGACGAGTTCACCAAGTACATGAACGACGACATTGCCAAATGGGCGCGCATCGTCAAGTTCTCGGGCGCCAAGGCCGAGTAGGGCGCAGGCGGTGCCGCTCACGCTCCATCTGCTGTGCGCTGGCGCGGCGCAAGGCCTGGTCAAGGCGCTGCAGCCGCGCCTGTTGGCCGAGGCGGGTGCCATCACCGCCGGCCGCTTCGGCGCCGTCGGCGCGATGCAAGAAGCGCTGTTGGCGGGCGAGCCCTGCGATGTCTTCGTCGCCACCGACAAGATGATCGGCGAGCTGATCGATGCCGGCCGTTTGCGCCGCGATTCACGCGCGTCGCTGGGCCGTGTCTTCACCGGCATCGCCGTTCGCGCCGCGGCGCTGCATCCCGATGTCTCGACGCCCGACGCCTTGAAGGCCGCGCTGCTGGCGGCCGATGCGATCTACTTTCCCGACGCGCTGCGCTCCACGGCCGGCATCCACTTTGCCGGCGTGATGCGCGAGCTGGGACTCTTCGATACGCTGGAGCCGCGCTTTCGCACTTACCCGAATGGCGCGACGGCGATGCGCGAGCTGGCAGCCAACACGGCGCCGAACTTGATCGGCTGCACCCAGGTCACCGAGATCAACGATACCGAGGGCGTCGAACTGGTGGCCAAGCTGCCGGCGCGCTTCGAGCTGGCGACGACTTACACCGCAGCGGTCAGTGCCAACGCCACCGATCCGGCGCTGGCGGCGAAGTTCGTCGCCCTGCTCGCAGGTCTTGATGCGCGCACGCTGCGCGCAGCCGGTGGCTTTGAGGATTGATGGAGACCTGACCATGCGTCGACGCAGTTTCATTGCTGCCCTGCCAGCCGCTCTGGCTTGGTCTGCGGCGCAAGCGCAAGCCTTCCCGGCGCGCCAGATCCGCTACATCGTGCCGGTGGCGGCCGGCGGCGGCAGTGATCTGGTGGGCCGCACCGTTACCGAGCGCTGGGGCAAGCTGCTCGGCCAGAGCTTCGTGGTCGAGAACATCGGCGGTGCGGGCGGCGCGATTGCCTGCCAGGCCACGGCCCGCGCTGCGCCCGACGGCTACACCTTGCTGCAAGGCTATGTGGCCACCCACGGCACCAGCCCGGCCACGCGCAGCAAGCTGCCCTACGACGCCGTCAAGGACTTCACGCCTGTGGGCATGATCGGCGCCACGCCCAATGTGCTGGTTGTCAACGCTGCGCTGCCGGCGCAGACGCTGGACCAGTTCGTGGCCTACCTGAAGAGCAACCCGGGGCGCGTCAGCTACGGCTCGGCTGGTCAGGGCTCGCTGACGCACCTGACGATGGAGTTGTTCAAGCAGGCTGCCAACGTCTTCGCGGTGCACATCCCCTACCGCGGCATCGCACCGGCTTTCAACGACTTGCTGGGCGCGCAAACGCAGGCCATGTTCCCGGGCCTGGCCGCGGCGCTGCCGCACATCCGCTCGGGCCGGGTGCGGCCGCTGGCGGTCACCGGTGCCACGCGCCACCCCTTGCTCAAAGACGTGCCGACCATGGTCGAGGCCGGCTTCAAGGGCTTCGATTCCCTGCAGTGGTACGGCGTGCATGGCCCTGCGGGCCTGCCCGCGCCGGTGCTCAAGACCCTGAACGAGACCTTGAATGCGGTGCTCACCGGCGCCGATCTGCGTGATCGCCTGGCCGCCGAAGCGGTGGAGCCGCAAGCGATGACGCCGGAGGCCTTTGCCCAGTTCATCCGCGAAGACATCGGGCGCTGGACGCGGCTGGCGCGTGAACGCAAGATCGATCTCGACGCCTGACACCCCAGCCAACACCGACACCTCCCGCCATGGCCCGCAACACCCAAGTCAGCGCCGACACCAACGCACCGCCGATCACACGCACGCTGGCGCAGTTCGTCGCCACCCACCCCTCGCGCGGCTGGAGCGACGCCGTCGAGCAAGAGGCGCAGCGCACGCTGCTCAACTGGCTGGGTTGCGCCGTCGGCGCGGCGCACCACGAGGCTGTGGATGCGGCCCTGGCGGCGGTGCAGATGCTGCAGCCCGCGGCTCAGGCCCAGGTGCTGGGCCGCGCCGAGCGGGTGGACATGGCCAGCGCCGCGCTGCTCAATGGCATCAGCTCGCACACCTTCGATTTCGACGACACCCACCTCAAGACCATCATCCACCCGGCCGGCCCGGTGGCCAGCGCCGTGCTGGCCCTGGCCGAGCACACCGGCAGCAGTGGCCGCGCACTGCTCGATGCCCTGGTGCTGGGCATTGATGTCTCGTGCCGCATCGGCAACGCGCTCTACCCCGACCACTATGACCGCGGCTGGCACATCACCGGTTCCACCGGCATGCTCGGTGCGGCCGCGGGCTGCGCGCGCCTGCTCGGCCTGGATGCGCAGCGAACGGCGATGGCGCTGGGCATCGCGGCCTCGCAACCGGTCGGCCTGCGCGAGCAGTTCGGCACCATGACCAAGCCGCTGCACCCGGGGGCGGCCGCGCGCGCCGGCCTGATGGCCGCGCTGATGGCGCGCCACGGCTTCACCGCCAGCGCCCGTGCGCTCGAAGCCCCGCGCGGCCTGATGCAAGTGGTGTCCACCAAATGCGACTGGAACGAAGCCACCGACGAACTCGGCGAGCGCTTCGAGATCAGCTTCAACACCTACAAGCCCTTTGCCTGCGGCATCGTGATCCACCCCAGCATCGACGCCTGCGTGCAGTTGCGCGAGCAGGGCGTGCGCGCCGAGGAGGTCGAGCGCATCGAACTCAAGGTGCACTCACTGGTGCTCGAGCTCACTGGCAAGAAAGAGCCGGCCGACGGCCTGGCCGCCAAGTTCAGCGTCTACCACGGCTGTGCCGCCGGCCTGCTGTTTGGCCGTGCTGGCGAGCCCGAATTCGCCGACGACATCGTCACGCGCGACGATGTCGTGGCCTTGCGGCGCAAGGTGGTGGCCAGCGTCGATGCGGCCATAGACGAAGCCGCGGTTGACGTGACAGCCGTGCTGCATGACGGCCGGCGCGTACGGGTGTTCGTCGAGCATGCGATCGGCTCGCTGCAGCGGCCGATGAGCAATGCGGCGCTCGAGAGCAAGTTCCACGCTCTGAGCGACAGCGTGCTCGGCGCGCCGCGCAGCACTGAGCTGATCACTGCCTGTTGGGCGATGGCTGCAAGCCCCGATGTGCGCGGCCTGATCGCGTTGTCTCAACCCTGACCTTCCCCCGCTGTACCGAGAACCTGAACGATGCCTACGCCCATGCTCAAGACCCGACCCATCCGCCTGGCCGCAGCCCTCGCCGCTGGCCTGCTCATCGCCTGCGCCGCCGCCGCGCAGGACTATCCGAACCGGCCGATCCGCATCATCGTGCCCTTCTCAGCCGGCGGCGCCGTGGACGGGCCGATGCGTGCGGTGGCGCAGGAGCTTTCGAAGCAGCTCAAGCAGCAGATCGTCATCGACAACAAGCCGGGCGCGGGCGCGACGATCGGCAGCGAGATGGTGGCCAAGGCCGCGCCCGACGGCTACACGCTGCTGCTGGCCTCGCAGACCAATGCCATCAGCGCCACGCTCTACAACAAGCTCAGCTTCAACCCGATCGACGACTTTGCGCCGATCTCGCTGCTGGGCCGCGAGCCCGGGGTGCTGGTGGTGCATCCGTCGCAGCCGGTCAAGAACGTGGCCGAACTGGTGGCGCTGGCCAAGCAGCGCCCGGGACAGTTGAACTACGCCTCGTCGGGCAACGGCAGCGGCCAGCATCTGTTCATGGCCATGTTTGCGTCCATGGCCGGCATCAACGTGGTGCACGTGCCCTACCGCGGCAGCGGCCAGGCCACCACCGACCTGCTCGGCGGCACGGTGCAGATGAGCCTGCCCGGCACGCAGGCTATGGTCAAGCACATCAAGGAAGGCAAGCTGCGCGCGCTGGCCACCACGGGCGTGACGCGCTCGCCGCAGCTGCCTGACGTGCCGACGCTGGCCGAATCGGGCCTGACCGGCTACTCGGCCTATGTCTGGATGGGCCTGCTGGCGCCCAAGGGCACGCCGCCGGCCATCGTCGAGCGCTTGCAACGCGAGGTGAAGATCGCCCTGGCCGCGCCCGAGGTGAAGGGTTTCTTCAACGAGGCGGGCATCGAGATGGTGGGCTCCACTGCGGCCGAGTTCGGCAGCTACTTCCGCGAAGAGCGCGACCGCTGGGCGCGCATCGTCAAGGAAACCGGTGCCAAGATAGATTGACGACCACCCCCGTAGCGGCTGCGCCGCTCCCCCTCAAGGGGGCAACGCTGGCGGACCGGCAAAGCCGGATCCGCGGCGTTTGCTGGGTTGAACCGCGGTTCGCCTGAAGCCCTCCCTCCACAACTCATCAGGAAGCATTTCATGGTCACAGGACAAGAACACTGGACAACGAAGAAGACCGCCGATGGCGACGTCAAATTGTTCCTTTGGGAGAAGTTCGTCGGTGTGCCCGACGGCAAACCCGCGGTGCTCTTCGTGCACGGCTCGTCGATGGCCTCGCAGCCGACCTTCGACCTCACGGTGCCGGGGCGCCCCGATTCTTCCGTGATGGACTGGTTCGCCGAGCGCGGCTTCGTCTGCTGGTGTGTTGACATGGAAGGCTATGGGCGCAGCAGCAAGGCGCGCGACATCTATTGCGACATCGCCAACGGCGCCGACGACCTGAAGGCCGCCACCGACTACATCGCCGCCACCCGCGGCGTGACGAGCTTCCTCACCTACGGCATCTCCTCGGGCGCCTTGCGCGCGGCGCTGTTTGCGCAACGCCACCCAGAGCGCGTGGCGCGGCTCGCGCTCGACGCCTTTGTCTGGACCGGCGAGGGCGCCCCGACGCTCGTGCAACGGCGCAAGAAGCTGCCCGAATTCCTGGCCAGCAAGCGGCGCCCCATCGACCGCGCCTTCGTGCGCTCCATCTTCTCGCGTGATCATCCCGATTGCGCCGATGCCGCCACCGTCGAGGCCTTCGCCGATGCCATCCTGGCCCTTGACGACTCGATGCCCAACGGCACCTACATCGACATGTGCTCGAAGCTGCCGGTGGTCGATCCCGAAAAAATTACCGTGCCCACCGTGATCCTGCGCGGCCAGTTCGACGGCATCGCCGGCACCGACGACCTGATCGAGTTCTTCAAGCGTCTGCCATCCGCTGACAAGCAGTTCACGGTGCTCAACGGCATCTCGCACGCCAGCTTCCAGCAGAAGAACTACAAGATGGTGTACCAGATCCTGCACGCCTACTTCACGCAGCCGGCGCCGGCCTACACCGCCTAAGCAGACGCGGCTTCGGCGCTCATGGCCGTGCGTGCTGCAGGCGCGAGACCATGGGCACCGTCAGCATCGTGCTCACCACGGCCATCAACAGCAGTGCGGTGAAGGTGGCGCTGGAGATGATGGCCTTGTCGAGCAGCACGTTGGCGAAGACGATCATGATCAAGGCCTTGGTTTGCAGCAGCCAGCCGATCATGCGCGATTTGCCGGCGGGCCAACCGAGCAGGCGGCCGGCGATGCGCGTGCCGAGCAGCTTGCCCCACACCGAGGCCAGCAGCAGTGCGGCGGCGGCGAGCAGCACGGCCGTGCCGCCCAGCGCCCAGTTGGTGCGCAGGCCCGTGCTGAGGAAGAAGACTGGCATCGCAATCAGCAGCACATGCTGGCGCAAGGTGTCGAGTTGCTCGCGCTTGAACCAGTGCGCGTCCATCACCGCGCCGGCCAGGAAGGCACCGACCATGAAGTGCAGACCGCACCAGTCGGCGCCGAGCGCGCACAGGATCAACCACATGAGGGCGACCGGCCAGCGATCTGATGCGGGCAAGCGAACCATCAGCTTGCGCAGCACGAGGCTGGCCACGGCAAATGCCAGCAGGAAGCCGGCTTGCCGACCGACGCGCTGCCAGTCCAGCAGGATCAGCGCCAGCACGCCCCAGATCGCTATGTCGTCTAGGCTGGCATAGCGCAGCACGCGCTGGCCGATCTGCGTGCGAAACAACTCGAGCTTTTCCAGCAGCAGGATCAGGATGGGCAGGGCCGTGGCGGCGCAGGCCATGCCGATGCCCGCCACGAACTGCCAGGGCAGGGCGCTGGCGCCCATCCAGCCCGGCCCTGTGGCGAGCAGGCCGACGGCCACCGCGCAGCCCAGCAGCAGCGGCACGCCCAGCGCCAGCGCGGCGGTGATGCTGCTCTCGCGTCGGTGCAGCCAAGCCTGGCCGAGGTCGAGTTCGATGCCGGCGAGCCAGACGAACAGCATCACCCCCCACCAGGCAATGCTGTTCAACGTCTGCACGACGGCCGGGTTGAAGACGAAGGCGTAGTGGTCGGGAAACGCGGCGCCAAGGAGGCCGGGGCCGAGTGCGATGCCCGCAACGATCTGCACCACCACCAGCGGTGCGTAGTGATCGGTGCGGCCCAGGCGCCAGACCAAGTAGGGCACGCTGAAGAGGATCCGCATCGCGATCAGGAAGATTTCAACGGTGTTCATCGGCGACCCGGAAGCTGGGGGACAAGTGACGCGCAGGCGCTGTTGTCGCGGCGAGCGCCATAGGGCGCGCCAGGCTGCGGCCAGGGGGGCGACGCCCCAGCCCGGGGCGGCGATCGATGGCAATGCGATGATTGCGCTTTCATGACGGTCAGGCCATTGCTGTCCGCGCCCGGGTTCTGGCCGGGCGGCGGTGGGCATGCAGGCTGTTCGGCGTGATCCTCCGGACCACTGGACCCTCTATGCCAAACCAACCCCACTTGCGCATGGCCGAGGCATCATGAGTTCGATCCTCAGCGCGCGGCGCGACGATGCCATGCACGGCAGCTTTGTCGAAGAGAGCGGCGAGACCTGGTACCGGATCGACGGCCATGATCGGCACCCGCCGTTCTTCGTCGCCCTGGCCAGTGACAGCGACGTCTGGGCCTTCGTGTCCACCGCGGGCTCGCTGGCGGCCGGGCGGCGCGATGCCGAAGGGGCCTTCTTCCCCTACGAAACGGTCGACAAGATTCACCTGCGTTGGGAGCACACCGGCCCGCGCACCTGGATCCGTATCGTCGATGGTGCGCGGGCCGACCTGTGGCAGCCCTTTGCCCCCCGGATCGACGCTGGGACGGGTGCTCGCTCCGTATGGAAGAACCTGTCGGGGACCCGGCTGCGCTTGCGCGAGGAACACGCTTCGGCTCGACTGGTCTTTCAGTACGAGTGGTCCACTGCGGCCGGTCTCGGCCTGGTCCGCTCAGCGCAACTGGTGGCAAGCGGCGGGCCGGTTCGCGTCCAGGTGCTCGACGGCCTGCTGAACCTGGTGCCGCCCGGCGTCAGCGTCGCGCAGTCGGCCACGATGAGCTGCCTCACCGACGCCTACAAGTGGAACGAATCGGCCGCCGGCGGGCGCCTGGGCCTGTTCACGCTCTACGCCAAGATCTGGGACCGCGCCGAGCCCAAGGAGTCCTTTGAGGCGCTGGTGGCCTGGCACTCGGGACTGCAGGTCAGCGGCGAATTGGCCGGCGCGCCCGTCACGCGCACGCTGCTCTCGACGCTGCAGGTGGGCGAGTTCTGTCGCAGCGGCTGTGTCGAGGCCGAGACCTTGACGCGCGGCCGGCGTGGCGCCTTCCTGGTCAACTTCGATGCCGTCGTCGACGAGTCCGGCTTGCGCTGGCACCAGGTAGTCGACAGCCCGCGCTCCCAGGTGCAAGCCTTCGAGTTGATCCGGTCGCTCGATGCCGGTGGCGGCACGCCAGCCGAGATCGTCGAGGCCGTCGCGCGCAACACCGAGGGCCTGGACGAGCTGCTGGCGCGCGCCGACGGCTTCCAGACCTCGGGCGATCCGATGGCCGCGGCGCACCACCGTGCGAACGTGTTGTTCAACATCATGCGCGGTGGGGTCTTCGCCGACGGCACGCACTTCGATCGCGACGACCTGCTGGCCTTTGTCGAGAGCCGCAACCGGCCGATGGCTGCCGCCCTCGGCCCCATGATCGCGGCCTGGCCGGCACGCATCGAACGCGGCTTTGCGCTCGACGCCGCTCGCACGGCCGGCGGGTGTGCGGCCGAGAGGCTGGTGCTGGGCTACCTGCCGCTCACCTTCAGCCGCCGCCACGGCGACCCGAGCCGGCCATGGAACAAGTTCTCGATCCGCGTGCGCGATGCAAGCGGCCGCCGTGTCGTCAACTACGAAGGCAACTGGCGCGACATCTTCCAGAACTGGGAAGCGCTGATCCCGAGCCAGCCGGAGTACGTGGGATCGATGATCGAAGCCTTTCTCGGCGCCATGACGCCCGACGGCTACAACCCCTACCGCATCGGCCGTGCCGGCATCGATTGGGAGGTCGTCGACGACGATGACCCATGGAGCCACATCGGCTACTGGGGCGACCATCAGGTGATCTACCTCTTGAAGTTCCTCGAGGCTGCGCAAGCGCACGACCCCAATCTGTTGGCGGCCGCCTGGGACCACGCTATCTACAGCTTTGCCGACGTGCCCTATCGCCTGAAGCCGCATGCGCAGCAAACCGCGGACCCCAAGTCGACCGTCGTCTTCGACGAGGCCGCGCACCAGCATGCACAGCAGCGTGCGCTGCGCGTTGGCGCCGACGGCCTGCTGGTCTGCGACGCCAGCGACCAGCCGATGCTGGCGACGCTGGCGGAAAAGCTCGCGATCATCCTGCTGGCCAAGGCCGGCAGCCTGGTGCCCGGGGGTGGCCTCTGGCTGCACACGCAGCGGCCGGAGTGGAACGATGCCAACAATGCGCTGGTTGGCAACGGGCTGTCGGTCGTCACCTTGGCGCATCTGCGGCGGCTGCTGACTTTCATTGTCGACTTGCCGGGTGCCGACCGGCCTTTTGCGCTGTCGGCTGCGACCCTGCAGGCCCTGACCCGCTTGCGCGAGTTGCTGCGCGCGACGCCACTCCGCGCCGTGCACGACGCAGTGGCACGCCGCACCTTCCTCGATGGCGCCGGCACTCTGCTCGAGGGCTGGCGCGATCAGGCCTATCGTGGTGCAGCAGGCCGCAGCATCGCGCAGGCCCCGCCAGGGCTGTTGCCCGCCTTCGCCCGCGAGTTGCTGCCGTTGATCGATGCGACGCTGCAGACCTGCCGCCGCGGCGACGGCCTGCTCCACAGCTACAACCTGCTCGACCTGTCGGGCGGCGCGGCCGAGGTCAGCCACCTGTATCCGATGCTCGAGGGCCAGGTGGCGTTGCTCTCATGCGGCTGGCTGTCCCTGGCCGACGCAGTGCCCTTGCTCGATTCGCTGTTCGCCAGCGCGTTGTTCGATGCGCGTCGATGCAGCTTCATGCTCTACCCCGACCGGCGTCTGCCGGGCTTCTTCGAGCGCAACCGCCTTGACGCTGCTGCGCTGGCGCTGCCGGTCGTGCGTGAGACCCTCGCCAGCGGCCGCACCGACCTGTTGCAGCAGCAGAGCGACGGCACGGTGCGTTTCGCGCCGGCGCTGTCCAACCGCGCCGATCTCGAAGCGGCGGGGGCCGCGCTGGGCAGTGCCCTCGCGCCGCTGGCCGACGCCTATGACCGCTTGTTGGCTCACCGCGAGTTCACCGGCCGCTCAGGCACCATGTTCGGCTACGAGGGTTTGGGCTGCATCTACTGGCACATGGTGGCCAAGCTGCTGCTGGCGGTGCAGGAGCGCGTGTTCGAAGCCGCTGACCAAGCTGCGCCGCAACTCGAGGCGCTCAAGGCGCACTACCGCAAGGTGCGCGATGGCCTGGGCTACCGCAAGGGCGCGGCCGCCTACGGTGCCTTCCCGGCCGACCCCTACAGCCACACCCCGGGCGAGGGCGGTGCCCAGCAGCCCGGCATGACTGGCCAGGTCAAAGAAGAGATCCTCACCCGCTGGGGCGAGTTGGGGCTGCGTGTGCAGGGGGGGCGCGTGCGCTTCGACCCCGTGTTGCTCGACGCCGCCGAATTGCCGGACGGCGGTGCATTGACTTTCACCTGGGCGCGCGTGCCCTACACCTACCGCCGCGGACCCGCGACGCGCCTGCGCGTGCTCACGCGGGAGGGTTGGGTCGATTGCCCCGACCGCAGCTTCGATCCGAGCGGCGTGAGGGCGGTCGACGCCGAGGTGAGGTTTGAACGCAGTTGAGCATGACCAGGACGCCAACAGGATGACGTCGTCCACCATTGAACGGGACCCCGTGTGACCGACATCCGCCACGGGCCGACGCGGCGCGCCCTGTTGGTTTGTGGCGTGCTCGCCGCTCTGCCAGTGCGCGCGGCCGGCCGCACCGTCCTCACCGTGGCCACCTGGCCCGGGCTCGACACCGGCGCCAATGCCGCGATGCCGATGTGGCGGCAGCGCCACCCCGATGTCGACGTCGTCATCCTCAGCCGCGAGTACGGTGACCACCACACGGCCGTGACCACTGCACTGTCGACATCAGGCCAGCTGCCTGACGTGGTCGCGGTGGCGGCCGATTTTGTCGGCCGCTTTGCACGCGGCAACGGACTGCAAGACCTGACGGGCGAGCCCTACCGCATCGACCGGCTGCGCTCGCGCCTGGTGCCCTACGCCTACGACCAGGCCATGACGCGTGCCGGAGCCGTGGTGGCCATGCCGGCCGACATCGGGCCGGGCACGATGCTGTACCGCGCCGA
>JANNGJ010000046.1:0-1865 GCA_031403815.1 Burkholderiales bacterium
TTTCTCGATGCGGCCGATCTGGCGCGCATAGAAGCCGACTGCTGGCGCCGTGAAGGTCATGGCAAACAACTCGCCGCCCCGCACCGCGCCCCAGGCGCTGCCGCTCAGCTTGACGTCGTCGAACTTGCGCACCACGGTGTACTGCACGCGCCAGCCGCGTTGGCCGAGAAACTCGGTCGCCTCGAGCTTGTCGAGTTTGAAGCTCGAGCCGTCGCGGGTGTAGAAGGCCTCGAACAAGGCCACCACTTCATGCGGCTGCATGCTCGCCTTGAAGGCCAGCGGGCGCTGGTCTTTGCCGGGGTTGGCCGCAATCACGCCACCCTCCTTGATGCCGACAAAGAAGTTGAGCTGGTCGATCGCCACGCCTTCGGTGGTCCACAACGCCGTCGAGTTGCTGCCGCTGAAGTGGCCACCGAACTGGTTCCAGCCACTGTCAACCGGCACGCCGATGCGCTCGCCAACGGTGGCCTCGCCGGGGCCGATCTTGGTCACCTGGGCGCAGCCTCCGATCAGAAGGGTGAGGGTGAGGGCAAGCAGGAGTCTGTGCATGGTGATCAAGTCTTGAGTTCCGACAAGTAGGACTGAACCATGCCGGCGTCGGTGGCGGCCGGCATGGCCTCGAGATAGCGCGTCAAGGCGGCTGCAGCGTCCTGCTTGCGCCCTTGGGCGCGGTAGATGAAGCCGAGCGAGCGGTGCGCTTGGGCGGGGGCCTTGTCCAGCGCCAGCGCGGCGTTGAAGTCTTCCACTGCAAGCTCACTGTCGTTGCCCTGCGCGCGCAGGCGGCGGGCTTCGCCCCGAAACCAGCGCACGTCGCCGCGTTGCGGCCGCTTGGCGCAGTGGCGGTCGAGCAGAACGATGCTCTCGTCGTACTGGGCGCGCTTGAGCTCGTCTTCGAGCAGGTCCCACAGCATCGGCTCGATGATGGCTTGGTACTCGCTCTCACCGACAAATCCGCCCAGCCCGTTGGCCAGTTGCTCCAACTGAGCCTGGCGCTCTTCGACGCCGGGATGGGTGGCGAACATCACGCTGCGCTTGGCCGGGTCGCCGGCCGGGCCCGCCGCCAGCTCACTGCGCATGTTGAGCCACACCTTGGACGCTTCGCGCGGGTCGTGGCCCGACTTGACCATCAGCGCGATGCCGATGCGATCCGCCTCGCGTTCGTGTTCACGCGAGTAGGCCAGCAAGCCGGCCATCGCACCGAGTTGCCCGACCAGGCCGATGAGGCCGAAAGGAACCAGCAGGGTCGCAAATGCGCTGCGTGCCTGCGCATCGCGCAAGCGCTCGATCGAGTGGCGCTGCAAGTAGTGACCGATCTCGTGGCCGAGCACCCCCGCCAGCTGGGCCTCGTTGTCCACGCGCAGCAGCAGCCCGGTCCAGACTTGCATCATGCCGTTCGGCGCCATCGAGGCGTTGAAGAGCGGCGTGCGCACGGCATAGACACGCAAGTCGGGGCAATGCTCGCCCGCCAATTTGCAGGCCAGGCCGGACAGGTAGTTGCGCAGCGTGGGTTCGCGCAGCACGAAGGTGCTGCGGCGCAGGCGGGTCTCCTCGCGGTCCATCAGCGCCCACAGGCCGCCTTCGTCGCCCGTCAGCTCGGGACGCGCGTGGCGCGGCGGCGCAATCCAGTCGGTCTGGGCCAGGCTGGCTGCGCCGGGCAGGGCCGCGCAATGGGCACAGCCCCACTGCAACCAGCGCCGACGGCTGAGCAAGGGTGGGGTCGACACCGTCAGGCTTGCGCTACTTGCCCGCGGGCAGGGCGCCGGTGCCGGGGAAGCCGGTCAACAAGCCGTCGACCGAGGCCACGGCGCTTTTCTCGTCGCGCAAGTCACCGGTCACGCTGATCAACTGGTTGAACCACAGGACCT
>JANNGJ010000047.1:0-1646 GCA_031403815.1 Burkholderiales bacterium
GCAAGATCAGCCCCAAGATGCCGGCGGC
Source organism: Burkholderiales bacterium (assembly GCA_031403815.1). Classification (GTDB taxonomy): domain Bacteria; phylum Pseudomonadota; class Gammaproteobacteria; order Burkholderiales; family Burkholderiaceae_C; genus CADEEN01. The sequence goes on from JANNGJ010000047.1 coordinate 29, forward strand.
CAGCAACGGCAGCAGAAACAGGCCCACGGAGGCACCGGCCCAGCCATCGGCTTGGCCGGAGGCATTGAAGTGGATGGGAACCTGGGCACCAGCCGGCAGTTGCAGCAACGCCCACAGGCCGGCTCCCGCCATCAACGCGGGCAGGGCCAGCGCGATCAGCAGGCGAAGACGGTGTTGTTCAAACATGCTATTTCCTCCTTTTAGATTGGCTACCGTCGCGGGCCAGACCAAGGCCCAGCGCATTGCTGAAGCCCAGAAGCGCCTGTTCCAGCACCGAGATGTTGAGCCGGTAGGTGATGCTGGTGCCGGTCTTTTCGGACGTCACCAAGTCGGCTTCACGCAAGACCGAGAAATGACCGGACAGCGTGGGCTTGGAGAGCTCGAACTGCTCTGCCAGATCTCCGGCCGTCATCTCGCGCTCGTGCAGCAACTCGAGGATGCGACGCCGAGTCGGGTCGGCCATGGCCTTGAAGACTTTGTCCATGTTCGGTATTTTGCCAAATACCGAACAATAGTCAAGTTTCAATGGCCCGGAGGAAGGCACGGCCTGGTGTCTGCCGCAGCGAAGGGCTCAAAATATCACGTTCCGAATTTCGCCTCACGGGCTGTCAATCTTGAAATGTCTACGCCTGCTTTGGGTCGTTTGCAGACCTCCATTGCCGATCCATTGAGTGCAAGGTCTTGGATCAGGGCGCCACCACGCCGCGGTACAGCGCCAAGTAGCCCGCCGCGGCCGTATCCCAACCGAAGTGCTGCGCCATCGCGCGGCTGCGCACGGCGCGCCACTCGCGCGGCCGGCCCCAGAGCGCGAAGGCGCGGCGCAGGGCGCATGTGAGGTCGGCGGCGTCGAAGCGCTCGAAGACGAAGCCGGTGGCGCGTTCGTCGGCCAGCTCTTCGAGGCTGCAGTCGATGACGGTGTCGGCCAGCCCCCCCGTGCGCCGCACGAGCGGCAGGCTGCCGTACTTGAGGGCGTACAACTGGGTCAGGCCGCAGGGCTCGAAGCGCGAGGGCACGAGGGTCACGTCGCTGCCGGCGAAGATGCGGTGCGATAGCGCTTCGTCGTAGCCCTGGCGCAGGGCCACCTGGCGCGGCCGGGCTTGAGCGGCTTGGGTGAACGCGGCTTCGAGCGCGGCATCGCCGCTGCCCAGCACCACCAGTTGGCCACCACGTTCGACGATGGCCGGCACGATGTCGGCCACCAGGTTCAAACCCTTTTGTTCCGTCAGGCGGCTGACCACCGTGAACAGCGGTGCGTCGGCCTGCACATCGAGGCCGCATTCGGTTTGCAGTGCGGCCTTGCAGGCGGCCTTGCCGGCCATGCGCTCGGCGCTGTAGGGGCGCGCGATCGCAGCGTCACCCGCCGGGTCCCACACCGCTTCGTCGACGCCGTTCAGGATGCCCGAAAGCACGCCGCTGCGCTGGCTCAACAAGCCGTCGAGGCCGCAGCCGAGTTCGCTGGCCTGGATTTCGCGCGCGTAGCTCGGGCTGACGGTGGTGATGCGGTCGGCAAAGTGCAGCGCCGCCTTCATGAAAGAAACCTGGTTGTGGAACTCGACGCCGTGCAGCGTGTAAGCGCCGGCGGGCAAGCCGAGTTCGCCGAACACCGAAGCTGGGAACA
>JANNGJ010000048.1:0-17276 GCA_031403815.1 Burkholderiales bacterium
CCCGCCGACGGCGACACCCGCCCCTTTGATGCCCAGGAGATCGACCCATGCGAGCAACGGAGCCTGGCGCTGCTGCGCCACTGCGGCTTGACGCTGCAGGCCCAGCCGCACCAGGTGGTGCGCACGACGCCGGCGGACTTCCACCGCCTGTACCCGGCCACGGGCGGGGCGCTGTATGGCCCGGCGACGCACGGCTGGATGTCGGCGTTTCGCAAGCCAGCCTCGACCAGCCAGGTGCCGGGCCTGTACCTCGCGGGCGGCAGCGTGCACCCGGGCCCGGGCGTGCCGATGGCGGCCATGTCGGGGCGGCTGGCGGCCGCGACGCTGATGGCGCACCTCGATTCGACCAGCCGGTCGCGCAGGGTGGTTATCTCTGGTGGTACGTCGACGCCCTCAGCGACGATGGCCGGCACGGCCTGAGCATCATTGCCTTCGTCGGCAGCGTCTTCTCACCCTACTACGCCTTCTCACGCCGCTTCGGCGGCGGCGACCCGGAAGACTTCTGCGCCCTGAACGTGGCGCTGTATGGCGCTGCCGGCCGGCGCTGGACCATGACGGAGCGCGGGCGCCGCCACGTGCAGCGCAGCGCGCGCGAGTTCGTCGTCGGCCCCAGCCGCGTGCACTGGGACGGCCAGGCTCTGGTGATCGACATCGACGAAGTCGGCGCGCCGCTGCCGCAGCGCGTGCGCGGCCGCGTGCGCGTGCTGCCCCAGGCCCTGTGTCCCTTCGTCACCGGCCTGGACGCGCAGGCCAAGCACCGCTGGGGGCCGATTGCCCCATGTGCTCGCGTCGAAGTCGATCTGCAAATGCCGCAAGCGCGCTGGTCTGGCCACGCCTACCTGGACTCGAACGAAGGCGACGAGCCGGTCGACCGCGGCTTTCGCGAATGGGACTGGTCGCGCGCCATCCTGGCCGACGGCAGCACCGCCGTGATCTACGACGTGCGCCCCGTGGCCGGCCCCGACCGCGTCATCGCCCAGCGCTTCGCCCCCGACGGCGGCGCCAGCGTCTTCGTGCCGCCGGCGCGACAAGCGCTGCCGCGGTCGAAGTGGTTCTTGCCGCGCACCATGCGCAGCGACCCCGCGCTGCCGGCCCAGGTGGTGCAGACCCTGGAGGACACCCCGTTCTATGTGCGCTCCGTGCTCAGCGCGGGGCTGTTCGGTGAGCGCGTGACCTCCGTGCACGAGACGCTCGATTTGCCGCGCCTGGTGTCGCTGCCGGTGCGCATGATGCTGCCGTGGCGCATGCCGCGACGGGGGTAGGGTGGGTGCGCGCGCAATGGTGGCGCGGTGCTGGTCAAAATACGGAATGACCCCCTTGATTCGCGTCGCCGTTCCCGCCAACATCCCGGCCATGCACGGTGTGCGCCTCGCAGTTCGTGAGAATCGCCTCAGGTCGTCCGTGATCACCGAGAAGCACTACATCCCGTTCATCGAAGAAGTCGGAGTTCCTGGGTCGTCGTCGAAGGCGGCGCGGTGCTTGGCTTTGCGGCAGGCCACAAGACAACGGGCGACATCTGGGCTTTGTTCGTCGATCCCGCGCAAGAGGGCCGAGGCTTGGGTTTCGCCCTGCATGCCACCATGGTTGGTTGGCTGTTTGAGCAAGACCTCCGGCGCCTTGGGCTCGACACCGAGCCTGGCACCCGGGCCCAGCGTTTCTATGGGACGGCCGGCTGGTCCTTCGTGCACCTCTCGCCCGATGGTGAGGCGCTGTATGCGCTGCGCGCACTGAGCACGGCTTAGAGTTTCCGCTTGATCTCCGCGCCGAAAGCGGACAAGCCATGAAGGAGATCACATGAAAAAGGTCGCCGCTGAGTCTTACCGTGAAATTGACTTCTCGGGCGCCAAACGCGGCCCAGTCATTGCGACCGAACCGGGCAAGACGAAGAGTTTCATCCGCATCGACAACGCTGTTATCGAGCACTTTCGTGCCCAAGTCGAGCACGCTGGCGCAGGCAACTGCCAAACACTGATGAACGACGCACTTCTGGCCTACATCGGGCAGAAGAACGCCATCGACGCTGTGCGCCTGGTGGTTCGCGAAGAGCTCGATTCGTCCCGCACGAAGTCGCGCCCGCAAAAGGCGCATGCACTGGTTGGGTGATTGCCTTCAGTTCACAACGCGGCAGAATCTCAAACAATGATCAAGAGCGTCGGCGGCGTCCCGATACAGCCAAAGCACAGGCTGTCTTGCCACTGCGGAGCCGTGGTGCTTGAACTTGACTTGCCCGACGGCATCGTCAACTTGCGCCGCTGCGATTGCTCCATCTGCAGAAGAAAGGGCGCCATCGTTGCCTCGGTTCCGCTGTCGGGCATCACGCTACTTCAAGGCCAGGCATCGCTCAAGCTGTACCAGTTCAACACCGGGGTGGCCAAGCACTACTTCTGCTCAATCTGCGGCATCTATACACATCACCAACGTCGCTCGTCTCCGGACCAGTACGGGTACAACGTGGGCTGCCTCGAAGGCATCAATCCCTTCTTGTTGGGTGAGGTGCCCACCAACGACGGCGTCAATCATCCGGCCGACCGGAAGAATTGATCTCAACGTCACCTGGTGCAGCCCTTGGGCGAGTTTCGCGCCTCAAAACACTGCGTGGTCGCCGCGCTCAGTCTGGGCCGCACCGCTGAGCAATTGGGCGTAGTGATCGAACAAGGTGTCGCTGCCCGTCGAGGGCGTGGCCGCAGCGTCATAGCGCCCCGTCAACGGGTCCCACACCAGCATCGACTCCGTGGCGTAGTAGCGGCCAATGCGCGCCAGCTCGGCCTTGGCCGCCAGCGCAGGCAGCACGCGCCCGGCGCCACTGAGCGCGGCGATGATGACGTCGAGCAGGGCCACGGGCACCTGCTTGAAGCGCGGCGGCTTCCGGAGCAGGGCAAACAAGCGCTCGCCCTGTTGGCGCGGCGTGATCGCCTCGCCCGGCCCACCGATCGGCAGCACCCGGTTGTGCCGGTCCGCTGCGTCGAGGCAACCGGCCAGGTAGGCGCCCAGGTCGTCATCGCTGATCGGCTTGCAGGACGTCAGGGCGCCGTCGCCAAAGACGAGGAAGGGCTTGCCTTGCTTGACGCGCTCGACCTGGCCTGAGAGCGACTTGAAGAAGGCCGTGGGTCGCACGATGGAGTAGGTCAGGCCCGAGTCGATCAGCGCACGCTCGAAGGCCAGCTTGGCTTGCTGAAATGCCAGCAAGGGTTTTTGAACACAGATGGCCGAGAGCAGCACGACATGCTTGACGCCGGCAGTCTGGCCCGCGGCCAGGGCGTTCAGGTGGGCCTGATGGTCAATGGCCCAGGCGTCTTTGGGCGCCCCGGTTCGCGAGGCCAGGCAAGAGACCAGCGCATCGAAGCGCTCGCCGGCAAAGCCATCGCGCGCCAACGAGGCCGCGTCGCTCACATCGCCGAAGCGCAGCGTAGCGCCAGCGAGCAGCCGCGCGCTGTCTTGCCCCGTGAGCGCACCCTTGACGCCGGCCCGCGCGCGCACGAAGCACACCACTTCGTGCCCGCGCCGCAGCAGCGCGCGCACCGCGGCACGGCCGATGGTTCCGGTGGCACCCAGGACGAAGACGCGCTGGGGACGGGGGGAGGGTAGCAAGGCAACAGTGCGGGAGCGTGCGTCAGAGTCCATGCTCCAAGTGTCAGGGCAGGAGGGGCTTGCGCCAAGCTGTCCACGTGTACTATAGTAGTGGTACACACAGACACCCCATGGACGAACACTTCGCCTTCAGCATCCAGACCGGTTCGGCTGAACCCATCTACCGGCAACTGGTGGAGCACGTGCGCCGCCGTATTGCCAGCGGGCAGATCAGCGCCGGTGACGAAATCCCCTCGGTGCGTGAGCTGGCACAGCAGCTCGCCGTGCACCCCATGACCATCTCCAAGGCCTACAGCCTGCTCGAGGCCGAGGGCCTGCTCGAACGTCGGCGCGGTCTGGCCATGCGCGTGGCACCACAGCACCAGCGCGCGCAATCGGCGGCGTCGCGCACAGCGTTGCTGCGCCCGGTGCTGATGCGCGCCGCGGCCGAGGCGCGGCAACTGCAGCTGCCCAAGCCGGCGGCCCTGAAGCTCTTCAAAGACATCCTGGCCGAGGACGACACGCGATGAATGCACACCTCTTGGCAACAACTTCGCCCACGGCCCAACTGGCCGGCGTGAGCCTGGCCTACGGCGGCGATGCCCCGGTGCTGAGCGGCCTGGACTGCCAACTGCTGCCGGGCCAGGTGGTGGGCCTGCTCGGGCGCAATGGCGCCGGCAAGACCACGCTGCTCGAAACCTTGCTTGGCCTGCGTGAACCCCAGGCTGGCACGGCGCAGGTGTTCGGCCAGGCCGCGGCGTTGCTGGACGACGCGGGGCGCGCCCGCATCGGCTATGTGCCGCAGCAGTCCGATCTGTTTGACAGCTTCACGGCGGCGCAAATGCTGGCCTACTTCAAGAGCTTCTACCCGCGCTGGAATGAGGCGAAGGTGGACGGCCTGATGTCGCGCTGGGATATCGACGGCCACAAGCGCATCGGCAAACTCAGTGGCGGGCAGCAGCAGCGCCTGTCCATCATCCGCGCGCTGGCCCACGACCCCGACCTGCTGGTGTTGGACGAGCCCGTGGCCAGCCTCGACCCCGCGGGCCGGCGCGACTTCTTGCGTGAGCTGGTGGAGCAGGTGCTCGAACGCGGCACCACGGTGGTGTTCTCAACCCACATCCTGTCGGACCTGGAACGCGTGGCTTTTCACATGGCCTTCATGAGCGGCGGGCGCATTACGCTGCAGGCACCGCTGGACGAGTTGCTCGACGAGGTGCGCCTGCTCTCGGGCACCACCATTGAGGTGCAGGCACTGCTGCAGCGCCTGGGCGCCACCAGCCTCAAGCGCACGCCGCTGGCGGCCGGGCGCGAGCGCGTGCTGGCGCGCCTGCCCAGTGGCACCGCGTTGCCGCCCGGCACGCCCGCGGATGCGGTCACGTTGGAAGACCTGTTCATGGAGCTGACGTGATGCCAGCCACCGCCGCTCAAGTGCAGGTGATGCTGCTGGCCCCCTGGCAATGGCGCCGCAATGACGGCAGCCTGTGGTCGCTGCGCCTGTATGGCGCGGTGCTGGTGCTGCTGCTGGGCGTGCCCGCCGTCGCGGCCCTGGTATGGATGGAGCCGCGACCGGCGTGGGCGGCGGTCGGCGTGCTGGCCTCTTTAGGCCTGATCCTCGTCTGGGGCCTGCAGTTCGGCGCCCTGCTGCGGCTGGACCATCCGCATGCGGCCCACACCGTGCCCGGCCACCCGCGCGCCCTTCGCGTCACGGCGCTGGGACTGTGGCTCGCCACGGTGGCCCTGTGCGGCCTGTGCGCGCTGTTGGGCGCTTCCCTGCTGCGCGACGATGGCCTGCGCTTCGCGCTGGTGGTGGTGTTGGGGTCGGCCGCGGCATTGACCCTCGTGGCTGCGGCACTGCGCTGGTGGGCGGTATGGCTGCTGTTGTCGCTGGCGGGCGCCTTCGCTGGCGTGGCCGCATGGCGCGCCGTGGTCATCGGTATCTGGAGCTGGTTCTACGCGCACTGGCAGGTGCAGCCGCTGGGCTTGACGCTGATGCTGCTCGCGGCGCAAGGCTTGTTGCTCTGCAGCCTCTTCGGTGGCGGGGGCGCCAGCCACGCTCGGGCCTACGCCAGCCGCGAACGCCAGCGCAAATCCATGGCGGCGAGTGCCACGGGCGACAAACCCACGCTCGCCGCCTATGGGCGCTGGGGCGAATGGCTGAGTCTGCCTCTTCTGCACGTTGCCGATGTCTGGCTGGCCCATGTGTGCCGTCATGCCAAGGCCACGCCACGCAGTGTCATCGCGCGCATCGAGGTGGTGCTGCACGGCAACCAGCACTGGCTGGGTCAGGTCATCGCCATGGCCTTGGTGCAGGCCCTGGTGTTGCTCGGCTTCCTGCTTGCGATGCGCCTGTCGGGCGCAGACATGTTGATGCTTCTCGAGGGCGGGCGTGTCGGCATCAGCATCGGCCTGACCAGCATGGCCATCAACGGGTCCATCACCCTTCGCGGGGCGCTTTGGCGGTCGCGCCGTGAACAGGCCCTGTTGATGCTGGTGCCTGGCATGCCGCAGGGCGCGGCGCTCAACCGTGCCTTGGCATGGCAGCTGATGCGGCATTGCCTTTGCGCCTGGCTGGCCTTGCTGCCGGCCGTCGCAGCGATGCTCTGGGCCGGGCAGGCCATCCATCTGCTGGCCCTTCTGGCGATGGCGCTGCCGATGACGGCGCTGCTGTGGGGCGATGTCTCACGCCTGCGTGCCGCGCGACCAACCGCCGCCCTCGGCCCAGCATTGCTGTGCTACGCGGCCGGCGGGCTGTCGCTGCTGCTGCTGAAGTGGCAGCCGGCCGCGCTGCTGCCATGGGCCCTGGGCGTGCTCTTGCTCAGCACCGCGCTGCTCACCTGGCGCTGGCGGCGCCTGGCACGCCTGCCGCAGGCGCTGCCCGCGGGGCGCCTGGCCTGAACCGCGCCCGCACTCACCCATCGGTATCGCTATGACGGCTGAGCCGTGTCGCCGCGCGCCACGGCCCGCCCGTGTTCGCGCGGGCCGAAGGACGACGCCAGCCGCCCGCTGCTCTGCACCCCTTCGAGGTACAGGCGCTCGATGTCGGGCGCGGCGCGCAGCAACTCGCGTTCGGCCAGCGGGCTGTGCAGCTCGGCGCGCAGCCAGTGCAGCAGGCGCACCCAACCCGGCGCCCAGATCTGGCGCGCTCGGCGCTCGATGCCGTCGGCCAGCAAGCGCGCTGCGTCCGCAGCCTCCAACTCGCGGTTCAGCGGCCCGGGCATGGTGGCGCGCAGGCGCCGGAAGGCCGGGTGCAGCGCGCCCTCCGTCACCAGCGGGGTTTTGACCCAGGACGGGTGCATCACGCCGACGCGCACGCCGTGGGCGGCCAGTTCGATGCGCCAGGCGTTGCACATGGCCTCCACGGCGGCCTTGGAGGCGGCATAGGCCGACATCGCCGGCGCGTGGGCAAAGCTCGACACCGAGGCCGTGGCCACCACATAGCCGCGTTGCGCCAGCACGGCTGGCAGGGCGGCGCGCACGGTGTTGAAGGTGCCGAACACGTTGACCGTGAAGCAGCGCTGCCAGGCCAGCGGCTCGGTGTGGGCCAGGGGGCCGAAGCTGGCGATGCCGGCGTTGGCCCAGACGACGTCGATGCGGCCGTGGCGGGTCAGAGCCGCGGCCACGGCGGCGTCGCAGTCGGCACGCTGGCTCACGTCGGCCGTGACGGTCAGGGTGTCGTTGCGCAGTTGGGCGGCGCTGGCCGCCAGACCCGCGGCGTCGCAGTCCACCAAGACCGGGACCGCGCCGCGGCGCTGCAGCTCCAGCGCGGTGGCAGCGCCAATGCCGCCGCCGGCACCGGTGATCAGGATGACCTGCCCGCGCAGGGGCGGCGCCGCGGCGCGGCTGCGCGTCACACGATCTTCGTGACCATCAGGTACAGGATGGGCAGGGGCAGCAGGGTGGCGATTGCGCCCGAGATCTGCCAGACCTTGGACCATTGCAGATACTCGCGCGTGATGGTCGTGGTCTTGCTCAGCAGCGAGCGCTGCTTGAGCTGAATCGGCACCAGCACCAGGGCCCAGATCAGGCCCGACAGCCCGAACAGGGCGTAGGACCAGCTGATCCAGGCGTGCGCTTCCACACCGCCGTAGTTGGCTGCCATGAGGTGGCCGGTGAAGACGACGCCGAGCGCGCCGGTCAGCGTGAACAGCAGGTCCGTCACCAGCACCAGGTGGTTGCTGAACTTGATGATGTCGTGATTGCGCGTGCGCTCGGCCAGCGCGGCCCACGTGCCGCTGACGATGACATTGCCCAGGAAGAGGCAGGCGCACAGCACGTGCACGGTCTTCAAGGTGGCGCTCACGGACGCGGCCCTTCTTTGCCGTCGCTCGCGGCCGGCGTTTGGGACGCCTCGGCCGCATCGCGCAACTGGCTTTGCCGTCGCGTCTGCTCCTGGGCCTGCCGCACGTCACGCAGTTGCCACCAGACGAACAAGCCGCCGGCCAGTAGCAGGACGCCGACCTCGATCCACTTCAGATTCCCGACTTCGGTCATGGCGTTCCCCAGCGCCGACTCAGCCGCGGCCCGCCGAGCTCAGCTGACGATCGCGTTCGTCCTTTTCCGCCAGGCGCGCGAACAGGTCCGCGCCCCAGGCCATGCGCTGGTCGAACGTGCGGCGCGGGCGTCGCTTCAGACGGACCGCCAGCGCGCTCATGGCCGAGGTGGGAAGCACGGCCGCGTGCGACGCGGGCGCTGGCGCCTCGGCGACGGCGTCGACCAGGAACTGCACGGCAGGCAGTGCGGCGGGGTCGCCCAGGGCATGCTGCGCCGGCAGGAAGGCGGCGCCCGTGGCCATCGCCAGGAGTGCCACCTTGCGGCGCCGGGACACGACGGCGCGCCGGTTGATCGAGTCCAGCCCTTGGCGCTCGAGCTGGTGGCCGATCTCGGCATAGACCACGCGCGCGGCCTGGATGGCGGGCCGGCAATCCATCGGCAGCTCGGCCACGCCATGCTCGGCGCGGCGGTAGAGGGCCTCCGCGGCCTGCAGCAACCGTTGCGTGCAGCGGGCGATCGCTGGGTTGAAGACCGGCGCTTGCAGCCAGGCTTCGACATCGATGCCCTCTTCGCGCAGCCACTGGCGCGGCAGGTAGAGGCGGCCATTGCGCGCGTCCTCACCCACATCGCGCGCAATGTTGGTGAGCTGCATGGCCACGCCGAGTTCGCAGGCGCGGGCCACGGCGCTCGGCGAGCGCGCCCCCATCACCAAGGACATCATGGCGCCGACGGTGCCGGCGACGCGGGCGCCATAGGCTTGCACATCGCCCAGTGTTTCGTAGCGACGGCCCTGGGCGTCCCAGAGAAAGCCCTCGAGCAAGCCGTCGAGCAATGGGCGCGGCAGGGCGAAGTGGTGCACCACCTGCGCCAGCGCGCGGTCGGCGTCGTCGCTGCCGGGGTGGTTGGCGTAAATGGCATCGAGCCGGGTGCGCAGGCCCTGCATTTCGACGAAGGGATCGCGCCCGAGGTCGATGGCGTCGTCGGCGAGGCGGCAATAGGCATACAGCGCCGTGGCGGGCGCGCGCACCCGCGGCGGCAGCAGCAGGGAGGCGGCAAAGAAGGTCTTGGAGCCGCCGCGCATCAGGTTGCGCAGCGCCTGCAGGTCATAGGGCGCCTCGGCCATCTCCGAGCTCACCGTGGCCTGGTGCTCAGCGTGCAAAGGCACTGGCATGCGGAATCACTTGCTCGAGGGTCTTGGCCGACATCAGCACGCCCGGCACCCCGGCGCCGGGGTGGGTGCCAGCGCCGACCATGAACAGGCTGTCGACGTCTTCGCTGCGGTTGTGGGCGCGGAACCAGGCGCTCGGGAGCAAGAGCGGCTCCTGGCCGAAGGCGGCACCCATGTAGGACAGCAGACGGTCCTGGAAATCCAGCGGCGTGGTCACGCGCGAGCTCACCACGTGTTGGCTCAAGCCGGGCAGGACGCTGCGTTCGAGCGCGGCTTGAACCGCCAGGCGGTAGGGCTCCGCATGCGCCTTCCAATCGGTGCCGCTGGCCAGGTGCGGCACGGGGCTGAGCACATAGAACGCGTCGCATCCGGCGGGCGCCAGCGACGGATCGGTGGCGGTGGGCCGGTGCAGGTAGAGGCTGAAGTCGTCGGCCAGCTTGTGGCGCTTGAAGATGTCGCGCAGCAACTCGTCGTAGCGCGGGCCCAGCACCATCATGTGGTGCGGCACGTCTTCATAGCGCTTGTCGGTGCCGAAGTACCACACGAACAGGCTCATCGAGTGGCGGCTGTTGTGGATGCGGTTGTCGGTCCAGCGTTTGCGGTACTGCGGCTCGATCAGGTTCTTGTAGCTCCACATCGTGTCGCCATTGCAGACCACGATGTCGGCGCTGATCACTTCGCCACTGGCCAGGGTCACGCCGGTGGCGCGCCCCTTGCCGCGCGCCTGGCCCTGGGGCGCCGGCACGACATTGATCTTGCCGACCTCGGCGTTGTAGCGGATGCGCCCGCCCATACCTTCGAGCAGCTTGACCATGCCCTGGATGATGGCCCCGGTGCCGCCCATCGCCGAGTGCACGCCGAACCTGCGCTCGAGCGTGTTGATGAGGCTGTAGATGCAGGTCACCGAGAGCGGGTTGCCGCCGATCAGCAGCGGATGAAAGCTCATCACGATGCGCAGCTTCTCATTGCGGAAATAGCCGCAGACCATGTCGTGGATGCTGCGCCAGCCGCGCATCTGCATCATCTTGGGCACCGCGCGGAACAGGTCGCCCAGGGTGTTGTAGGCGATGCTGCCGAGTTCGATGAAGCCCTTCTGGTAGCAGACGGCGGCCTCTTCGAGGAAGCGCTCGTACTGCGGCAGGTCTTCGGGGCAGAAGCGGGCAATCTCGGCGCGCATGTGGGCGGCGTCGCCGCTGTAGTCGAACCACGTGCCGTCGTCGAAGCGGATGCGGTAGAACGGGTCCATCAGCTTGAGCGTGACGTCGTCGCTGAAGGTCTTGCCCGCCAGCGCCCACAACTCGTCGAGCATGAAGGGCGCCGTGATGATGGTCGGGCCGGCGTCGAACGTGAAACCGTCCTGGCGCCAGACGTAGGCGCGGCCACCGGCGGCGTCGAGTTTTTCCACCACCTCGACGCGCCAGCCGCGGCAGGCCAGGCGAATGGCCGCCGCCAGGCCGCCGAAGCCGCTGCCGATGACGACGGCGAGCGGCGCGCCGTGGGGCCCGAGGGTGTGTACGGGCGTGTTGGCCACGGGGGCCAGGTTAGCGGGCGTGAAAAAGCTTGTCATTGTGGTCAACCAAGGGCGGCGCTGCTTCGGCGCGAGGGGCATTTTTGTTCGGTGTGGCGACGGCCATGGCGCTGTCGGCGCAGGCCTTGCGGCGGCCCATGGCCCAGCGCCACAGCGCGGTGGTCGAGACGGGCAGCACCAGCATCCAGTGCTCCAGGATGGCCAGCGCCAACAGGGTGCCGACGAGGGTCAGGCCCAGCACTTCGGCGGCCGATGTGCTGGCGGCCATGGCATGCGCCACCATCAGTGCCAGCACGCCGCTGGCAGCAGCGACGCAGAAGGGAAACAGCAGGTTCATGGCGCGCCGCCGGAAGAAGCTTTCCAGGTAGGCCAGATGCGACGGCAGGAACTCTTCACTCAGGTTGCGCACGCCGAAGAACAGGTTCAGCTTGGCGCTGGTGCGCATGGCCCACAACACCAGAAAGGTCCAGGTGCTCACCTGGTTGGGCGCGCCCCAGGTCAAGCCCACGATCAGCACGCCCACCGCGAGAATCGCCAGCTCATGCCACAAGATGGCCCGCAGCGCCTGCACGAAACGCGGCCAGCCGCTGAGGCTGGCGGCGATGGCGCTGGTGCGCGGCCCGGTGATCCAGCCGGTGAGGAAACTCAACTCGTGCCAGCCCCAGACCAGCAGGGCGCTGGTGAAGGCGCAGTAGGTCGCCGCCGTCCCGCTCTGCTGCGCTGTGTGAGCCAGCGCGTACAAGGCGGTCAGGCCGAGCACCGACGAGATCAGCAGGCTCCAGCGGTAAGCCCGGCGCTGCATGCCGTTGAGCAGCAGCACGATGCCGGTGCTGAACCACCAGATGAAGACCGCAAACAGGGCGGCCAGCGCGGTGCTGCTCATGGCTGAACTGTCCTGGGGTGCAAGACGCGCAGTCCGACGCTACCAGGCCGGCGCCACACGCATCGTGGCCGGCAACTCGTGGCGCTGCACCGGCATGCAGTAGAGCCGAGCGAAAGTCAGCGCCGCGGCCGCGGCGCACCAGCCCTGCGTCAACTTGCCCAGCAGGCCGCCGCGCGCCTTGGCCGCGTTGATTCGGGTCTGCAACCCGAACAGGCGCGTCAGGCCGGCGCGGAAGGCCGGGTTGTCGGTGTCGAGCGAGATCGGGAACACCTGTTTGCTGATCTCGGTGGTGATGCGGAACACGGTGTAGTCGTAGTCGTCGCTGTCCAGGCCCATGGCGTGGTGCAGCATCGGCCGCGTATGGTCGCGCACGTACATGGTGGCGTAGACCGCCAGCAGGAAGAAACGGATCCACAGCAGGTTGCCGCCGCGCAGCAAATGCGGGTTGGCGCGCATGATCAGGGCGAAGCTTTCGCCGTGCCGAAACTCGTCATTGCACCAGCGCTCGAACCAGCGAAAGATCGGATGAAAGCGCTTGTCGGGGTGGCGCTCCAACTGCCGGAAGATGGTGATGTAGCGCGCGTAGCCGATCTTTTCGCTGAGGTAGGTGGCGTAGAAGATGTACTTGGGCTTGAAGTAGGTGTAGGCCTTGGTGCGCTTCAAGTCGCCCAGGTCCATGCCGAGGCCGAAGTCTTTCAGGCTCTGGTTGATGAAGCCGGCGTGGCGCGATTCGTCGCGCGCCATGTAGCGCATCAGGGCCTTGATGTCGGGGTTGGTCACGTTCTTCTGGATCTCGTTGTAGAGGATGCAACCACTGAACTCGCTGGTGAGCGAGCTGACCAGGAACTCCTGGAACTCCTGGCGCAGCTCGGGCGAAACCTGCGAGAACACCTGAGCCACCTCGGTAGCGAACTCAGGCGTGCGCTGGAAGTGGTCGTGGTTGTTGTCGCCTTCGTACTCGGCCAGCATGGTGTCCCACTCCTCGCGGATGGGCGACATGTCGAGCCGGTCCATGGCCTTGAAGTCGGTGGTGTAGAAGCGCGGCGTCAGCAGAGTCTCGGTTTTCGCGTGGCGGGCGGCGTCTTCTGGCGAAGCGAGGGTGGCGGTGCGGGCGTTCATGCGCGTTTCCTTCAACGTCAAGGTTTGGCGGCCTGCATGTCGGGCAGGGGCGTCGGCCGCGAGGGTGGTGGCGCCTTGAGCAGGCGCGCAAAATTGTTGGCATTGGTGGGCCCGAAGGCTTCCAGATCGACCCGTTGCGAGGTGGCGGGGTCGTACAGGGTCAGGCCGCCATCGGGGCGGACCATCAACTGAAAAGCCTGCTCCGGGCCGAGGCCGCGAGCTTTGCGCTCCCGCGTCAGGGCGCGCAAGGCGCCGCGCACGAAGCCCTGCTCGCCCTGCACCGAGGTCACCACCTCGCCGCTGCGCCCGTCGGTGATGGCGATGCTGCCGTCGGGCCGGTCTTCGAAGCGCAATTGGCGCTCTTGCGTGGCCGGGCCTGCGCGCTGGTCGGGGCCGTTGCCGGTCAAGCGCACCAGGCCGACGCTGATCAGGCTGAAGGCGATGACGCTACCGGCGCACAGCAAGACCCAGCGCGGAAAGGTGTCGGGCCGCGCCGTCGGCAGCTTGACGGCACGGACCGTGGGCACGGCGGAGTTCATGTCGGGCTGGCTTGCCATCGGCTCGGGTTGCGGCTGAGTGCAGTGTCGAGCGGCACGATTAATGGTGTGACGACTGCCGTGGCCGGCGCCTGCGCTGGGGAGGCGTCAGACTGGGCCGCCGCGCCCGTCACGTTCGACCAGGCCTTGGCCAACAGTGCCGCCACATGCGGCGCATTCGCAACCGTGCGCAGCATCGGCTCGGGCCGCGCCACGCGCCAGGGCCGCACATGCGGCCACAGGTGCAGAAAGGCGATTTGATCGGGTCCGGCCAACTCGATGACGATGTCGCCAATGTTGCCCACGCCGCGCCGCAGGGCGGCCGCTTTGAGTGTGCGCAGGGGGATGTTGAAGGTGAGTGTGAGCACGATGCCGATGCGCATCACCACACGTTTGTCGGTCAGGGTGTAGACCGCTGTGCGCGCGGTCATCCAGGCCAGTGCCGTGAGCGCAGCCAGGGCGGTCAGGGCCAGCGGCAGCGGCCAGGCCAGGGCGAACAGGGCGTCGACGCCACTGCCGCCATCGGCCAGGACCAGGCTGGCGCGCAGCAGCAGCAGGGCGGCAAAGTAGAGCGCCGCCTTGCGCACATGAAAGACGCGCAGGGCCATGGCCTTGAAGTCGGGCGAGCCCTGCCAGAGGATGTTCTCCCCCGCGGGCAGGCGTTCAGGCAGCCCGTACTGGGGCTCCAGTTCGTGTTCGTGGCCGTGGCTTTCGATGGTCATGGCAAGGTCCTGCGGTGGGCGGGTTCAGAGAATCGGCTCGCCGCGCTGCGGGTCGGCATACAGGGTGCCGGCGCCGTAGTAGGCAACGATGCGCTCTTCTTCCAGGAAGGTGATCTGGTCGGGGTTCTTCAGGCCAGGCACGCCCGCGAAGTGCTTGCCGAAGATGGAGTTCACTTCAACCTGCGAGCGCCGCACCTTGGCAAAGGGCATGGGCAGCAGCACGCGTCTGCCGCCGGCAGCCGCTGGGGTTTCGACTTCGAGGTAGCGAAACATCATCTCGGCCTGGTCGAGCCACAGGTCGCGCACGATGCCGCCGACCTGGCCGTCGCCGCCAATCACCGGCAGTCCGCGTGGGTCGGGGTCGTTGCTCGAGACGCCGTAGGCCTTGGCCACACGCAGCGGCACGATCTTGACATGGCCGTCAACGAGGGTGTCGGGCACATCGGCGCGAGTGGCGTAGGCGCCGGGGCCGACACCCGCCTGCATTGGGTCACCGGCCGGCTCAATCGGGGAGCCCGGCGAAGCATAGGTGGGTGCCGCCTGGTAGGCCGGCTCACCGCGGGTCGGGTCAGGCACCGTGACATCCCCATGCACGGTCTTGAAGACCTTGGGCGCGGACGGAACGGGCCAGCCCTTGACTTCGCGGCCCAGGCCGTCGGTCTCCATCGGGTAACCCTCGCGGTGGCCCTCGCGCACGAGGTAATAGATCAGGCCCGCAAAAAAGATCCAGAAGACGTAGAGAAGGATCTGGGCCAGATCAACATAGCCCGTGATTGCGCCGAATTCCATGGTGAAGGCTCCTCTTTCAACAAGCTAGCCCGGCAGGTCGGCCAGGCCGAACTTGCGCGGGAGGGGGGAGGTCGCGGTGCGGCGGCCGACCAGCGGACCGATCGCGACCAGGGTGACAAACAACAACAACATCTCAAGGTGGTAGACCACGCTGTAGCCCGTGGCGGGTTGGGCCAGCGCAGTGCCCAGCAGACCTTGTGTGGCAAGGCTCGACACGCCGTCGCGCAGGGCCCCGCCAAAAAACATCGCCAGGCCGCTGCTCACGGCCTGCACAGCACCCCAAGCGCCCAGGGCCATACCGACGAATCGGCCGTCTTCGAGCCGCATGGCGGCCAGTAACGTGCCGACGGCAAACAGGCCGCCGCCCAGGCCGATGCCGAACGCGCCGATGCGGAACAGCCAGCCGGCGTCGGCCGGTGCCGCAAAGATGACAGCGGCAAAGGCCGGCAACCCGAGCACGGCGCCATAGGCCGCCAAGCGCAAGGGGTCCATGCCGCGACCCAGGCTGCGCCCGGCCAGGATGAAGCCGATCAAGGCGCCGCCGGCTTGCAACGCAGTCAGCCCGCTGGTGGCACTCACGCTCAGGCCCAGGATCTCGCCGCCGTAAGGTTCGAGCACGACATCCTGCATGTTGAAGGCCAGGGTGCCGAGGGCGGTGGCCCAGAGGAAGCGACGAGCGCGTCCGTTCTGGATGAAGCGGCTCCAAGCGTGGCGGAAGGGCGGCGCCCTCTCTGTCTTCATCGCGGCCGCGCGCTGTGGGTTGCGCGCTTCTTGTTTCCACAACGCGAAGGCGTTGAGCACCAAGACCACCATCGCTGTGCCTTGCACCACTTGAACCAGGCGCTGCGGGCTGAAGTCGGCCAGCAAGAAGCCATAGATCACGCCACCGAGCACGCCGCCCAACAGCAGCATCACGTACATCAGGGCGACGACGCGGGGCCGCGTCGCCTCCGTGGCCTGGTCTGTGGCCAGGGCCAGGCCGGCCGTCTGCGAGGTTTGCAGCCCCGCACCGACCATCAGGAAAGCCAGCGCCGCCGCCGCCTGGCCGACCCAGGGCGGTGTGGGCACGGCGCCGCCACCCGACAGCACGAGCAGAGCGAAGGGCATGATGGCCAGGCCGAAGAACTGGATCAGGGTGCCGCCCCACATATAGGGCACGCGCTTCCAGCCGAAGGCAGAGCGGTGGACGTCGGACTGAAAGCCGGTGATGGCGCGGAAGGGCGCTACCAGCAGCGGCAGCGCCAGCATCAGCGAGACCAGCCAGGCGGCCACGCCCAGCTCGAAAATCATGACGCGATTCAGGGTGCCGACCATCAGGGCCAGGGTGATGCCCATGGTCAGCTTGAAAAGAGACAGGCGCAGCAAGCGGGGCAGCGGCAGGTCGGCGCTGGCCGCGTCGGCGAAAGGCAGGTACTCCGGGCCCAGCGTTGACCAGGCGCGGATCGCGCGCTGCGCCAGCGGTGGTTGCCGGGCTGTCTTCATGTGTGGCTCAGCTCCAGGGCTTGCGAGGTGTAGAAGCCACTGGCGATGCGCTGAGTGCGGGTGGCCTTGAACTGCGGCACCTGGCGGCTGAGACTGGCGCGCAGGCTGACTTCGGCCACCGGCTCGATCCAGGGCGCCCGGTTGCTGCGCGGGAACAGGCTGCCCACCGAACGCATCGCCGCCAGCAGCGGCGTGCGCGGCGCAAACGTGAGCAGCATCGAGCGGCGCGTGCGCTGGGACCAGCTGGCGACGATGCGCACCATGTCGGCCTCGGTGTAGTGAATCAGCGAGTCCATCGCCACCACGTGGTCGAACTCGCCCAGCGCGGGGTCGAGCATGTCGCCGCTGCGCCAGTCGATGCTGCCTGCCAGGGGTGCATCGCCTTGCAATTCCGCAACGCGCTCGCGCGCCACCTTCACAAGGGCCGGCGAGAGGTCGATGGCCACGACATGGGCGCCGCGCCGTGCCGCATCCAGGGCCAGCGCGCCGGTGCCGCATCCGGCATCCAGCACGCGCACGCCTTGCAAGTCTTGCGGCAGCCAGTCCAGCAGTTGGGCCCGCATGCGCTCGCGACCAGCGCGCACGGTGGTGCGAATGCGCCCGACCGGGGCCGTCGATGTCAGCTGCTCCCAGGCCTTGACGGCGGTGCGATCGAAGTAGTCTTCGATCTTGCCGCGACGCTGTTCATAGGCTGCGCTGCTCATGGGCTTGGCCTTCAATCGAAGCCCAGCAGATCGAAGATGTCGCGGTCTTTCATCGGCACTGCATTCATTGGCTCCACGCCCAGCCAGAGCGAGGCCGCCAGGCGCATGTATTCCTTCTGCACGGCTTCCAGCTCGGGCGAGGGCTCCATTTCGAACAGCGTGCTCTTCTTCAGGCGGCTGCGGCGGATGACATCCAGGTCGGGGAAGTGCGCCGCCAGCTTCAGGCCGATCTTGTTGTTGTACTTGTCGATCTGGTCGGTGGCCGCGCTGCGGTTGGCGATGAC
>JANNGJ010000049.1:0-3404 GCA_031403815.1 Burkholderiales bacterium
GAGTATGCCGAGCAGAACCCCGAGAACGTGGCCAAGTTCCTGGCGGTGTACCTGCGCGCCTGGAAGTGGATGAGCGCCCACAAGCCCGAGGCCATCGCCATGATGAAGAAGTTCTACGAACAGGGCGGCGTGAGCATCAGCGAAGCGTCGATGAAGAAGGAGTTCGACACGCGTCCGACCTTCGACCTGACCACGCAGCTGGCCCGCATGGACCGCACGCGCGGCAACTCCGACATGGACGTCTGGTTCGGTCAGATCGGCATCTTCATGCGCGGCACCGGCGCGATCCAGACCATCCCGCAGTCCGGCGACTACATCACCGACGCTTTCATGAAGCGCGTGCAAGCTGACCCGAAGTTGCGCGACTTCGCCAACAGCAGCAAATGACGCACCCCCGAAGCGCCTTCGGCGCTCCCCCTCAAGGGGGCACCGCTGACGGACCGGCAGAACCGGATCCGTGGCGGTTGCTTGGCAAAACGTGTCGCTCGTGCCTAGCGGCGATTGACGAGATGGAGTACTGAGATGACCGTGACTTACTTGAAGCGGGCGAGCAAGACGGCCGAGACCGAAACCGCCACCGCGCAGAAGGTGGTGACCGAGATGCTGGCGGAGATCGGGCACAACGGCGAGGCCGCCGTGCGCGCCTATGCCAAGAAGCTCGACGGCTGGGACGGCGCGATCGTGCTCACGCGTGCCGAGATCGACCGCCGCTCGGCCGAGGTGCCGGCCGACGTGAAGAGCGACATCGACTTCGCGATCGCGCAGGTGAGTGCCTTCGCGCGGGCCCAGCGTGAATCTCTCGCCGAGTTCTCGGTCGAGTTGCACAAGGGCGTGGTGGCTGGCCAGCGCGTGCTGCCGGTCAACGTCGCCGGCTGTTATGCGCCTGCCGGCCGCTATGCCCACATCGCCTCGGCATACATGGGCGTGGCGACCGCCAAGGCCGCGGGCGTGAAGACCGTGGTGGCCTGCTCCGGGCCGTTCCGCGGCGGGCCGATGCACCCGTATGTGCTCTACGCCTTCGACAAGGCGGGCGCCGACGTCATCATGACGTTGGGCGGCGTGCAGGCCATCGCGGCCATGGCCGAGGGTTTGTTTTCGGGCAAGGCGGCGGATGTGATCGTCGGGCCGGGCAACAAGTTCGTCGCCGAGGCCAAGCGCACGCTGTTCGGCAAGGTGGGTATCGACGTCTTCGCCGGGCCGTCGGAGGTGGCGGTGATTGCCGACGACAGCGCCGATGCGGCCATCGTCGCCAGCGATCTCGTCGGCCAGGCCGAGCATGGACACGAGAGTCCGGCCTGGCTGTTCACCACCTCGCGTGCGTTGGCTGAAGACGTGATGCGCCGCGTGCCGGCGTTGATCGATGCGTTGCCACCGACCGCGCGCGACGCGGCCGGCAGTGCGTGGCGCGACTACGGTGAAGTCATCGTCTGCGACACGCGCGAGGAGATCGCCGCCGTCTCCGACAAGTACGCCAGCGAGCACCTCGAAGTGCACACCCGCGATCTTGAATGGTGGCTGGCCCGGCTCACCTGCTACGGCTCGCTCTTCCTCGGCGAGGAAACCACGGTGGCCTACGGCGACAAGGCCAGCGGCCCGAACCACGTGCTGCCGACCAAGGGCGCGTCGCGCTACTCGGGTGGCCTGTCGGTGCACAAGTTCATGAAGACCCTCACCTGGCAGCGCATGACGCGCGAGGCCGCGCGCGACATCGGCGAGGTCACCGCGCGCATCTCGCGCCTGGAAGGCATGGAGGCGCATGCGCGCACGGCGGACGACCGCCTGGCCAAGTACTTCCCCGACCAGACCTTCGAGCGCGGCGAACCCGTGAGCGTGTGATGCAGACGAGCGTCGGATCGCTGTTCGAGCTGGCCGGCCGACGCGCCCTGGTGACGGGCGGCAACTCGGGCATCGGGGCGGCGATGGCGCGTGCGCTCGGCCTGGCCGGTGCGCGCGTGGTGCTCCTGGCGCGGCGCGAGGCCGAGCTGAAGGCGGCGGCGCAGCAGTTGCGCGCCGAGGGCATCGAGGCTGAGACGCTGAGCGCGGACCTTGCCGACGTGGCAGCGCTGCGCGCGGCGGCGCAATCCGCCGGCGCCATCGACATCCTTGTCAACGCGGCGGGCATCAACTTGCGCCAGCCATTTGCCGAGGTCACGCCCGAAGCCTGGCAGACGCAGCTCGCCCTGCACCTGGGCGCGCCCTTCTTCCTCACGCAGGCGCTGGCGCCCGGCATGGCCGCGCGCGGCTGGGGCCGCATCCTCAACATCGCATCGTTGCAAAGCCACCGCGCCTTCGCCAACAGCGCGCCCTACGGCGCCGGCAAGGGCGGCGTGGTGCAGCTCACGCGCGCGATCGCGCAGGAGTGGGGCGGCAAGGGCATCACCTGCAACGCCATCGGCCCGGGCTTTTTCCCGACCGCGCTGACCGCGCCGGTGTTCGCCGATGCGGCGCTCGCCGACAAGCATGCGGCGCAGACCTGCGTCGGGCGCAATGGCGAGCTCGCCGACCTGCACGGCGTGACGGTCTTCCTGGCCAGCAACGCCAGCAACTACATCACCGGCCAGACCTTGATGGTGGACGGCGGCTACACCGCACGCTAGGCTCCGACATGCCAAACCGTTCGATGATCATTGCCGGAGGCTTGAGCCTGGTGGTTGGCGCGCTCGCCTTCGTCGGCGTGTTCAGCTACCTGGCCGCGAATTTCGACTACCCGGGCATCCTCGACGGGACGGCCGCGGACGTTCTTCCCCGCTTGCGCGGCGGAGGCTCCGTCATGCGGGCCACGTGGGCGCTCTACGCGGTCCTGCCGCTGCTGCTCGTGCCCGGCGCCATCGGCACGTACTTCGCCTGCCCGTCGAGCCGGGGCCGCATGACGGTGGCGCTGGTGGCTGCATCGATCGGCGCACTCGCGATGTGCCTTGGCTTGATGCGCTGGCCGAGCATCCACTGGGCCTTGGCCGAGGCCTATGCGCAGGCAGGCACCGAAACGCGCAACAGCCTGTCCGCGGTGTTCCTCGGATTGAACCTCTACCTGGGCAACTACATCGGCGAGTTCCTGGGCGAGCTGTGCCTGGGCGTTTTCTTTCTGCTCTCGGGTCTGTCGCTGCTTGCCGAGGCGAGGTTCCCCAAGTGGCTGGGATGGGCCGGCGCCGCGTTCGCGGTGCTCTTTCTGATCGGGGCGCTGCGGAATGCTGTTCCCGCGGTACAGCCCGTCTCCGACATCAACAACGCGCTGCTGCCGCTGTGGATGGTGGTGCTCGGGGTGTCGCTCATCTGGTGCTCGAAAACCGAGTGACATGACCATGACTTTCCAGCCCTGACGCGCATGAAAGCGCTCGTCTACACCCAACCCAACGAAGTGCAGCTGCAGGACCGGCCGCGGCCGGAGGTGGTGGCCGGCGAAGTGG
>JANNGJ010000050.1:0-1508 GCA_031403815.1 Burkholderiales bacterium
TTCGCGCGGGCCGCCACACCCCGCGTCGTGCGCTTCCTGAGCGACCGCGCCACTTTCCTGGACCGTGTCGCCGTCGCGGCGTCCTTGCCCACGGGCTTGTTCCTGCGCCAGCTGATGCTGTCCGCGCCGCCCCGGGTGGTGCAGGCCCAGCCGTAGTGACACCTGCGTTGCAACTGCAGGGTCGGATGTTCTGCGGGCTCGCGCTGGCGTTCGTGATCGCCAGCTTGGTCGGGGCCAGGCTGGAGCCTCGCCACGAACTTCTGGTAGCCGGCGCGCTGGTGCTGTTGTTGGGCATGCCCCACGGCGCTTTCGATGTGGTGCTCGCGCGCAAGCTCTTTGGTGTCGCTGATCTCAAAGGATGGGCGCTGCTCTCGCTGTTCTACGTCGGCCTGTCTGCAGCCGTCGTGGGTCTCTGGATGGTGGCACCGACACTGTTCTTGTGTGCGTTCCTGATCTTCTCGGCACTGCACTTCGGTGGTGATCCGGCTGGCGGCGTCTCCTGGCTCACCCGCGGCTTGTACGGCGGCGCCGTGATCGTGCTGCCGGCTTTGTGGCACGGCCCCGAATTGCAGCGGCTGCTGGGCCTGGTGGCCGGCCCCGCCAGCGCCGATTTCGTGGCACCCGTCTTGAGCCAGCTTGCGCCACCTTGGCTGGCCGCGACCGTGCTGGCCTGTGCGCTGCAAGCCCGGACATCGCGGCTTGCCGCCTGCGAGTCGGCCGCACTGGCGGCACTGTCGCTGGCCGCGCCGCCGCTGGCTGCGTTCACCGTCTACTTCTGCGCCATGCACAGTCCGCGGCATATCCTGCGCACACTCTCTAGCCTGCAAGCCGCCGAAGCCCGCAGTGCGTTGGCTTTGGCGCTGTGGCCGACGCTGGCCGTGTTGGTCACGGCGGCCTTGCTGGGTTGGCGGTTAAGCGAGCTGTCGGTGGATGCTCGGGTGATGCAACTCGTCTTCGTCGGCTTGGCTGCGTTGACGCTGCCGCACATGGTGTTGCTCGAACGTGCCCGCAGATTGGCACTGACTGGAGAGGGCTGAGAATGGGGTTCGCCAGACTTGTTCGCAATCACCCAAGTCGAAAACCAGGATTCCCTCTCCATGAAGATCGCCCCATCCAGCGCTGATACGTCCATCGATGGGCTGTACCGGATCGCCACTGTCTCGCATCTCACCGGTATCCCGGTCCAGACCATCCGTGTATGGGAGGCGCGTCACGCGGTCGTTCAGCCGACGCGCACTGCGAGCAACGTGCGCCTGTACCGCCGCGCCGACATCGACCGCTTGTCGCTCATCAAGGCAGCCGTCGATGCCGGCCAGGCCATCAGTACCGTGGCCGCGTTGACCGACAGGCAGATCAAGGCTCGGTTCAAGGACGCGCCGATATCGGCGATAGCAACGGCGGCAAAGGCCCGTAAGGCCGGTTGCAAAGTGCTGGTGGTCGGGTCCGCGTTGGCGTCCGTGCTGAAGACGGCGTGGAAAGCGCGGTCGGACGTGCGGGTGCAGGCGAGC
>JANNGJ010000051.1:0-10619 GCA_031403815.1 Burkholderiales bacterium
GCATCTGTGCTTGCCATTGCTCCTCCTTGCATGCTCTTGCATGCCTGCATCGGCGCGGGGATCGGGCCGCTGGGATACCCTGCTCCGTTCATGTCCCCCGGCTTCGGCCTGCGGCCTTCGCCTCCTCCTTGACTTCACTGCGCAGGGCACCCCAGCGGCCCGATCCGGCAGCACAGGCGGTGCGCCCGTCGCACGCCACCCGGGTGGTTGGCCGCGAGCGTGGGGTGGCCGCTGTAGCGAAGTAAAGGAGGAGGCGAAGCCGGGAGACATGAGCGTAAGCGGCCACCCCGCGTTCGCGGCACGCGCTGACGCAGGCAAGCACCGATGCAGGTATGCGGCGAACCGCACAGGCCCAAACCGCAACGGGACACAGGCAGTTGTTCCTGCCTGTGTGACCGAACGCGAATCGGTCGGAGAGCCTACTGCGCCAACACCTCGACGCCCTTGGGCGGCACGAAGCGGAATGCATCGCCTGCAAACGGCTGGTTGGTGATGAGGTCGCTGAAGGTCAACAGTGAGCGCTGACCGAAACCGTCCACCAGCTCGATGGCCGTCAAGGTCTTGCCCTTGAAGCCGATGCGCAAGGACTGCAGGTTGGCGTTGTCGTCCTTCTCTCGCGGCGTGGCCTGCACCCAGTCGAGGCCTTGCGCTGCGGGCAACGCGCGCAACTCGAAGTCTTTCTCCAGCGCCGCGCCCGCCAGCAGGGCCACCGGCGTGGCGCCGAGCGCCTTGTCCATCGGCCGCACACTGGCCTGCTGCAGGTCGGCGTCATAGAGCCAGACCTTCTGGCCGTCGCCGACGATCAATTGCTCGAAGGGCTTGGTATAGGCAAAACGGAAGCGGTTCGGGCGCGCGAACTCGAAGCTGCCGCTGGAGGTTTTCTTCTTGGCGCCGTCAGGCGAGGTGACCACCTGCGTGAAACTCGCCCGGCCCGACTTGGCCTCACGGGTGAATTCGCGCAGGGCGTCGACGGCGTCAGCCTTCGCCACGCCGGCAAGCGCACCGAAGACGACAGCCAGGCAAACGCCACGGAACCGGCTTCGCCGGGGCGCCGCTGTCGCGCCCCTGGGGGCGAGCGGCGCAGCCGCTTCGGGGAGGCACCTACTCATCGCGCCTCGGTACGAGCAAATCGCGATTGCCATTGGTGGCCATCGACGACACCAGGCCCGACTTTTCCATCTGTTCCAGCAAGCGCGCGGCACGGTTGTAGCCGATGCGCAAATGGCGCTGCACCAGCGAAATCGAGGCCCGCTTGTGCTGCAACACGATGCCCACTGCCTGGTCGTACATCGGATCGGCCTCTCCGTTGGCTTCGCCTGGCGCCCCGGGCTCTCCGGGCTCGCCGTCGAGCGTGCCGCCTTCGAGAAGGCCCTCGATGTAGTTAGGCTCGCCCTGCGTCTTCAAGTAGCTGACAACGCGGTGGACCTCTTCGTCGCTGACAAAGGCGCCGTGCACGCGGATCGGCAGGCCGGTGCCCGAGGGCATGTACAGCATGTCGCCCATGCCGAGTAGGGCCTCGGCGCCCATCTGGTCGAGGATGGTTCGGCTGTCGATCTTGCTCGACACCTGGAACGACAGGCGGGTCGGGATGTTGGCCTTGATCAGGCCGGTGATGACGTCCACGCTGGGCCGCTGCGTGGCCAGGATCAGGTGAATGCCCGAGGCGCGGGCCTTCTGCGCCAGGCGCGCGATCAACTCCTCGATCTTCTTGCCGACCACCATCATCAGGTCGGCCAGCTCGTCGATCACAACCACGATCTGCGGCAGGCGCTCGAGTGGTTCGGGTTGCTCCGGGGTCAGGCTGAAGGGATTGCCCAGCAGCTCGCCACGTTCAGCCGCCTCGTCGATCTTCTTGTTGTAGCCCGAGAGCTGGCGCACGCCGAGCTTGCTCAGCAACTTGTAGCGGCGTTCCATTTCGCCCACGCACCAGGTGAGCGCGTTGGCGGCCTGCTTCATGTCAGTGACCACCGGGCACAGCAGGTGCGGTATGCCCTCGTACACGCTCATCTCGAGCATCTTCGGGTCGATCAGGATCAAGCGCACGTCACGCGCCTCGGCCTTGTAGAGCAAGGACAGGATCATGGCGTTGATGCCCACGCTCTTACCCGCGCCCGTGGTGCCGGCCACCAGGCAGTGCGGCATCTTGGCCAGGTCGGCGACCACCGGCAAGCCGACGATGTCCTTGCCCAGTCCCATCGTCAATTGCGAGGCCGCGTCGTTATAGACCGCTGAGCCGAGGATCTCGGCCAGGCGAATCATCTGGCGCTTGGCGTTGGGCAACTCCAGCGCCATCGTCGTCTTGCCGGGAATCGTCTCGACCACGCGGATGCTGACCAGGCTGAGCGAGCGGGCCAGGTCCTTGGCCAGGTTCACCACTTGCGCGCCCTTGACCCCCGTGGCTGGCTCGATCTCGTAGCGTGTGATCACCGGGCCGGGCGAGGCCGCTACAACACGCACCTCAACGCCAAAGTCCTTCAGCTTCTTCTCGATCAGGCGCGAGGTCATCTCCAGCGATTCGGGGTTGACGCTCTCGACCCGGCCCGGCGCCGCATCGAGCAGATCGACCTGCGGCAGCCGGGTGTCAACCAACTCGCTGAACAGCGGCTTCTGCCGCTCCTTGGCCACGCGCTCAGATTTGGGCAGTTCGCCCAGAGGCTTGTCGATGACGATGGGCAGCTGGTCTTCGGCGGCATGGCGCTCGACATCGACCACCAGCTCGCGCTCGCGCAACGCCTCCTGACCGAGGCGAACGTCTTCGGCGCGCTCGCGCTGGGCCTCGCGGCGCTCTTTCAAGGTGTCGATGCGCTCGCCAATGGCCTCGGCCAAACGCAGCCACGAAAAGCGCAGGGCCAGTGCCAAGCCGGTCACCAGCGCCGCGATCCACAACACCCCCGAGCCAGCAAAGCCCAGCCACTTCGCCGACAGCGGCCCGAGCGTGTAGCCCAACACACCCCCGGCATGCCCCGGCAAGAACGCCTCGAACCGGTACAAGCGCGTCGATTCAAGTGCGCTGCTGGCCCCAAGCAACAACATCAGACCGAGCCAGAAGGCTGCCGCGCTGCCGGTCGGCGGCGGCTCGCCCCGCAGGTTGCGCGCCAGGGACGACAGCCAGGCGCGGGCCGCCACAAGGGGCAGCCACCACACCGAGTGGCCGAGCATGAAGAGGGCGAAATCCGATGTCCAAGCCCCGATCTGCCCAGCCTTGTTGCGCAGCGCTTCGCCGTTGCCCGAGGTAGAGAAGCCCGGATCAGTGGCGTGGTGGGTGATCAGCGCCAGCATCGCCAGCAGCCACAGCACGGCGCCAGCGAGCAGCCAGAGTTGCCGGCGCATCGGCAATGACGAGGCCAACGCGGCGCCCGAGCCAGCCGTCGAAGCTGCCGCGCCATCGGCGCGCAGCGATCCGAGGGGAAATGTCATCCGCGAATTGTCGCGCAAGGACGCGCGACGCCAGGCCTGTCGCTCAATCGTGCTGCAGGCGCTGCTTGATGATCACGGAGCCGTTCTCCTGGGTCTCGATGACACCGCGCTGCTCCAGGTCCTTCATCACGCGGCTGACCATCTCGCGTGAGGCGCCGACCACCTTGGCCATGTCCTGGCGCGACACCTTGTTGCGAATGAGCTGCACACCATCCACCTCGTCGGCCATATCGAGCAGGGTGCGCGCCACGCGGCCATAGACATCGAGCAGGGCCAGCGACTCGATCTGCCGATCGGCCGCGCGCAGACGCGCCACCAGGCCGCGCAAGATGCCATAGGCCAGCTCTGACGTGTCTGGCAGGCACTTCGAGAACTCAAGGCGGCCGAGCACCAGCATGTCGGTCTGGATCTCGGCGCGCACCGTCGCCGAATGCGGCTCGTTGTCGATCAGGCTCATCTCGCCAACGTAGGAGCCGGCCTCGAGCACGGCCAAAATGACTTCGCGGCCGCGCGCATCGGCGGTGAGTACCCGGGCACGGCCATTGAGCAGGATGAACAGCGAGTTGCTCTTGCGCCCCTGCTCGACGACGATCTCGCCGCGGCGGAAGCGCCGCTTGACGACGCTGTCAGCCACCTGCTGTGCCTGCTCGTTGGTGAGCATTGAGAACAAAGGCACGCGGCGAATCAGGTCAAGATTCGAGAGCATCGACATCGGCGGTTCCCCTTCCAGGCTGCGGTTGTTGTCCGTGAGCGCCGCCGCGACGCAACGCGTCGCAAGCAACTGCCTACAATTTCACTATTGTGCCCATTGGCGCGCTTGACGCCAGCGGGTCTCTACCCCGTGTAGTGTCGCCTGTTGGCGCACCACGACGCTCTCACCCCAGGTCCCTTCAATGAATGCCCCCACCCAACACGCCAAGGTCTTGATCCTCGGCTCCGGTCCGGCCGGCTATACGGCTGCTCTGTACGCCGCGCGCGCCAACCTCAAACCCATGCTCATCACCGGCCTGGCCCAGGGCGGCCAGCTGATGACCACCACCGATGTGGACAACTGGCCCGCTGACGTGGCCGGCGTGCAGGGGCCCGAACTGATGCAGCGCTTCCTGCAGCACGCCGAGCGCTTCCAGACCCAGATCGTGTTCGACCACATTCACACCGTGGAGCTGACACGCCGCCCTTTCACCCTCACCGGCGACTCGGGCACCTACACCTGTGACGCCCTGATCATCGCCACCGGCGCGAGTGCCAAGTACCTGGGTCTGCCCAGCGAAGAGGCCTTCATGGGCCGCGGCGTGAGCGGCTGCGCCACCTGTGACGGCTTCTTCTACAAGGCCCAGGAGGTCTGCGTGGTCGGCGGCGGCAACACCGCGGTCGAGGAGGCGCTGTACCTGTCCAACATCGCCAGCAAAGTGCACGTGGTCCACCGGCGCGACAAGTTCCGCGCCGAAGCCATCCTGATCGACAAGCTGCACGCCAAGGTGGCCGAGGGCACAATGGAACTGCACCTGTGGCACACGCTCGACGAAGTGCTCGGTGATGCTTCCGGCGTGACGGGCGTGCGCCTGAAGGGCACGCAAGACAGCACGACGCGCGAGTTGAAGCTGCAGGGCTGCTTCATCGCCATCGGCCACCAGCCCAACACCGACATCTTCAAGGGCCAGGTGGAGATGAAGGACGCCTACATCATCACCCGCGCTGGCCTGAACGGCCTGGCCACGATGACCAGCGTGCCTGGCGTGTTCGCTGCCGGCGACGTGCAGGACCATGTCTATCGCCAGGCCATCACCAGTGCGGGTACCGGCTGCATGGCGGCGCTGGATGCGCAGCGCTTCCTGGAGCAGCAGGCCTAGCCTGGCCTTGGCTGCGTCAGGGGTTTGACGCTATACTCGCGCTCTTTGCCGCAATCGGCAAAACCCGATTTTTCTGAGATTTTGGAGGTGCCCGATGGCACGCGTCTGTCAAGTCACGGGCAAGGGCCCGATGGTGGGGAACAATGTTTCCCACGCCAATAACCGCACCAAGCGCCGTTTCCTGCCCAACCTGCAGTACCGTCGTTTTTGGCTCGAAACCGAGAACCGGTGGGTCCGGCTGCGCATCACCAATGCGCCGCTGCGCCTGATCGACAAAGTGGGCATAGAGCAGGTCGTCGCCGACCTGCGCGCCCGCGGCGCCCTTTGAACTAGGAGAGCAGCATGGCCACCAAAGGCGGACGCGAAAAGATCAAGCTGGAGTCCTCAGCGGGCACCGGCCATTTCTACACCACCAGCAAGAACAAGAAGACCACGCCCGAGAAGCTCGAATTGATGAAGTTCGACCCGAAGGCGCGCAAGCACGTGATGTACGCAGAAAAGAAGCTGAAGTAGGAAAGACAGCGGGGTCGCACAGCGACCCCTTCTGTTGCGAAAGGCCGCTGGATCAGCGGCCTTTTTTCTTGCTGCAACTCTAGGCGTGCGCAGCGCGCAGGCGCAGTGAGAACTCCTGCAGTGCCGCGACGCCGCTCTCTTCGGCGCGCCGGCACCAGGCCTGCAAATCAGCCACCAATTGTTCCGCCGACACGTTGGTCCGCGTCCAGAGTTGACGCAACTCTTCGCGCATCGCCACCAGCTTGGCCAGTGCCGGGCTCTGGGCCACCACTTGGGCCATGCGGGGCTTGACCACTTGCGGAATCTGGTCGTCGTCACGGTGCAGCCAGCGCTTGGCCAACCGCATCTCGGCCCAACGGGTGCTGTTCTCGGCACCCTGCGCCTTGAGCTTGTCGAGTTCGGCAACCACGGTGAGTTTGAGACCGGCGGCGTAATGCGCCATCACTTCGTAGCGGTTCGCAATCAGGGCCTCCAGGGTCTGGCTGTCGGCGACACGCACGGCACCCAGGGCCAGCTTGGGCGGCGTCTTGCGCACTTTGGCCAGGCCGACCATCTCCATGCCCCGGATGTAGACCCAGCCGATATCGAACTCGTAGGGCTTGACCGAGAACTTCGCCGAGGTCGGGTAGGTGTGGTGGTTGTTGTGCAACTCTTCGCCACCGATCACGATGCCCCAGGGTGAGACGTTGCGCGACGCATCGGCAGTCTCAAAGTTACGGTAGCCCCACCAGTGGCCGATTCCATTGATGATGCCGGTGGCCATGACCGGGATCCACAACATCTGGACGGCCCAGACGGTCACGCCGATGGCACCGAACAGCAGCACGTCGATCAACAACATGACACCCACACCTTGCCAGCTGAAGCGGGTGTAGAGGTTGCGCTCGATCCAGTCGTCCGGCGTGCCGGAGCCATACTTGACAATGGTCTCGGTGTTCTTCGACTCGGCGCGGTAGAGCTCGACACCCGTCAGCAGCAAGGCCTTGATGCCGCGGGTCTGTGGGCTGTGCGGATCCTCTTCGGTCTCGCACTTGGCGTGGTGCTTGCGGTGGATGGCGACGAATTCCTTGGTCACCATGCCCGTGCTCAGCCACAGCCAGAGGCGGAAGAAGTGCGACGGCAGGGCGTGCAAGTCCAGCGCCCGGTGCGATTGCGCGCGATGCAAAAAGATCGTCACAGCGGAAATCGTGATGTGCGTCATCACGAGCGTGACCAGCAGCACTTGCCACCAGGACGCGCCCAGCGCGCCATTGGCAAACCAGTCGACTGCAGCGTCGCGCACCAGGATCAGGGATTCCATTCGTTACCTTTCTCAGGAAGACGCATTGTAAGCGGGCAACGGCATACCGGGCTATGGCCTTTAGAAACGCCGAAACAGGTCTGTTCGGACTCTTCTCTCCCTACTGTCTCGCCCAAATTGCCGCAAAGAAGCCGTCCGTTGCATGCAGATGGGGCCACAAACGCAGATTTCCACCCTGCACCAGGTGATCAGCGTTCGCCACCTTGAGCTCGCTCAAGACATCCCCCACCGGCACCGTGGCAAAGCCGGGATGGGCTGCGGCGAAGGCCTGACACACCGCCTCGTTCTCGCTGGCCAGCAGGCTGCACGTGGCATACACCAGCCGACCGCCCGGCTTGAGCAGACGCGCTGCGCCGGTCAGGATCGCCGTCTGTTTGGCGTTCAACTCTTGCACGGCCTTGGGTGACTGGCGCCACTTCAGATCCGGATTGCGACGCAGCGTTCCGAGCCCCGAACACGGCGCATCGACCAGCACCCGGTCAATCTTGCCGGCCAGGCGCTTGATGCGCTCGTCGCGTTCATGGGCGATCTGGACCGGATAGACGTTGGACAGGCCGCTGCGCGCCAGGCGCGGCTTCAGTGCCTCCAGGCGGTGGCCGGCCACATCGAAGGCATACAGGCGACCGGTGTTGCGCATCGATGCGCCCAACGCCAGGGTCTTGCCCCCTGCGCCGGCACAGAAATCCACCACCATTTCGCCGCGCTTGGCGTCCGTCAGCAGGGCCAGCAGTTGGCTGCCCTCGTCCTGCACTTCCACCTCACCCTGCGTGAACAAGGGCAGTTTCTGCAGCGCGGGCCGGCCGTGGATGCGCACGCCCCAGGGCGAGTAGGGGGTCAGTGCTGCCTCGATACCAGCGGCCGCCAGGGCCGCTTGCGCCGCTTCGCGCTTGGTCTTGAAGGTGTTGACGCGCAAGTCCAGCGGCGCGGCCTCGTCCAGGCTGGCCACCAGGGCCCAGAAACCCTCGTCGCCCAGTTGAAGCTGCAGCGGCTGGGCAATCCAGTCGGGCAGGTTGTGGCGCAACTTGGGCGCCAGGGCACTGCGGTCGATGGCCAGCGCCTGCGTCTGCCACTTCTGCTCGTGCAGTTCGAGTGCGGCTTTCAGGAAGGCGCCGTCGCCGGCCCAGCCGAGGATGGCAAAGCGGCGCTCGAGCGGCCCGCTGCCGGTCTGGGCCAGATGCTGGTAGAGCAAGCGCCTGCGCAGCACCGAGTAGGCCGTCTCGGCCAGGGTGTGGCGCTCACGTGGACCGAGCTCGCGGTGCTGGCGCAGGAAGAAGGAGACGATGTTGTCGGCCGGCGCGTCGAACTTCAACACGGCGCCGATCAGTTCGGTGCAGGCTTCGAGCAGGGCTTTGGGGTGCATGAGGGGCCTACAGGAGTTGGGGCGCGCCGTCGGCGTGACGCACGATGCCTTGGTCCAGGCGCAAGCGGCCTTCGACGAACCAGCGCACCGCCAGCGGGTAGATGACATGTTCGCGCGCGAGAACGCGGGCTGCGAGTGCGGCCTCATCGTCGCCCGGCAGCACGGGCACGGCAGCCTGCGCCACGATCGGGCCGTGGTCGAGCGCGCCAGTCACGAAATGCACCGTCGCACCGGCCAGCTTGCAGCCGACCTCGATGGCGCGGCGGTGGGTGTGCAAGCCGACGAAGGCCGGCAGCAGCGAGGGGTGGACATTGAGCATGCGGCCTTCATAGTGACGAACGACTTCGGCGCCGAGGATGCGCATAAAACCCGCCAGCAGCACCAGGTCGGGTTCGTAAGAAGCGATGGCCGCGGCGAGTGCGGCATCGAAGGCGTCGCGCGTCGCGAAGGCCTTGTGGTCAACCACCGCTGTCGCCATGCCGTGTGCTGCCGCAAACGCCAGCCCCGCGGCGTCAGGGCGGTTGCTGATCACGGCCACCACCTGCGCCGGCCACCCTTGGGCGGCGCAACTCTGCACGATCGCCTGCATGTTCGAGCCGCGGTCGGAGATCAGGATGACGATGCGTTTCACGGGGCGACGGACCAGGCAGGCGCGCGAGTGTAGCCGCCTAGAATCGCCGCTCTCTCACCCTGGCCCCCGCAATGAAGTCTCGAGTCCTCTCCGGCATGCGCCCCACCGGCGCAATGCACCTCGGCCACTACCACGGTGCGCTGAAGAATTGGGTGCGCCTGCAGGACGAATACGACAGCTTCTTCTTCGTCGCCGACTGGCACGCCCTGACCACCCACTATGAAGAGCGTGGCGTGATGGAGCGCTACGTCTACGACATGGTCACCGACTGGTTGGCCGCCGGGCTGGACCCCGACAAATGCACGATCTTCGTGCAGAGCCGCCTGCCCGAACACGCCGAGCTGTTCACACTGCTGGCGATGGGCACGCCGCTGGGCTGGCTCGAACGCGTGCCGACCTACAAGGACCAGATCGAGAAGTTGAAGGACCGCGACCTGGCGACCTATGGCTTCCTCGGCTACCCGCTGCTGCAGGCGGCCGACATCCTGATCTACAAGGCCGCGTTCGTCCCTGTCGGCGGCGACCAGAGCGCGCATGTGGAGCTCACGCGCGAAGTCGCGCGCCGCTTCAATCACTTGTACGGCCGGCCGGGCGACTTTGCGGCCAAGGTGGCTGCGGCGATCAGCAAGCTGCCGAAGGACGACGCGCGCTACCTCGAGAAGCAGCGCAAGGCCTATGGCGAAAGCGGCAGCGTCGAAGCACTGGCCAAAGGCGAGGCCTTGCTCGCACGCGCCGCCGCCAACATCACCGGCTGGACCAGCGACGACACTGAATTGCTCGCCGGGCACCTCAAGGGCAGTGGCAAGACCATCCTGGTCGAGCCGGGCGCACTGCACACCGAGGTCAAAACGCTGCCTGGCCTGGACGGCGAGAAGATGAGCAAGAGCTACGGCAACGCCATCGCCATGCGCGAGGAACCTGCCGTTGTGACGCAGAAGATCCAGACCATGCGCACCGACCCGGCGCGGGCTCGCCGCGGCGATCCCGGCAACCCCGAGAAGTGCCCGGTGTGGCAGTTTCACCAGGTTTATTCGAGTGCCGAAACCCAGGCCTGGGCGGTCAAGGGCTGCACCACCGCGGGCATCGGCTGCCTGGAGTGCAAGCAGCCCGTGATCGACGCCGTCCTGGCCGAGCAGCAACCCTGGCGCGAGCGCGCCGAGACCTACCTGGCCAATCCGAAACAGGTGCACTGGATCGTCGAGATGGGCACCGAGCGTGCGCGCACCATCGCCAAGCAGACGATGAAAGACGTGCGCGAAGCGATGGGCCTGGCCTACTGACTGCCATGCTTCAAACCATCGAACTCCACCCCGAAGGCATCGCCGTCGCCACCATCGTCATGCTGCATGGCCTGGGTGCGGACGGCACCGACTTCCTGCCGCTGGCCGACGAGATGGATCTGTCGGCCGTCGGCCCGGTGCGCTGGCTGCTGCCACGCGCGCCGGTGCGCCCCGTGACCTTGAACAACGGCTACCGCATGCGGGCGTGGTACGACATCCTCGGCACCGAGCTTGAGCGTGCGCAGGGGACACCGCGCGAGGACGCCGC
>JANNGJ010000052.1:0-3808 GCA_031403815.1 Burkholderiales bacterium
CCAGCCCGACACCGGCGAGCAGGCCCTTGAAATCGTCGACGCCCTGGTGCGCTCGGGCTCGATCGACCTGATCGTGGTCGACTCGGTGGCGGCGCTCACGCCCAAGGCCGAGCTCGAAGGCGAAATGGGCGACAGCCTGCCCGGCCTGCAGGCCCGCCTGATGAGCCAAGCCTTGCGCAAGCTCACCGCCAACATCAAGAAGACCAACACCATGGTCATCTTCATCAACCAGATCCGCATGAAGATCGGCGTCATGTTCGGCAACCCCGAAACCACCACCGGCGGCAATGCGCTCAAGTTTTACGCCTCGGTGCGCCTGGACATCCGCCGCACCGGCAGCATCAAGAAGGCCGAAGAAGTCATCGGCAGCGAAACCAAGGTCAAGGTGGTGAAGAACAAGGTCGCGCCGCCCTTCAAGGTGGCCGAGTTCGACATCCTTTACGGCGAAGGCATCAGCCGCGAGGGCGAGATCATCGACATGGGCGTCAACGCCCGCATCCTCGAGAAGAGCGGCGCCTGGTACGCCTACAACGGCGAAAAAATCGGCCAGGGCAAGGACAATGCACGCGAGTTCCTGCGCGAGAACCCTGAAATCGCGATCGAGATCGAGAACAAGGTGCGCGAATCGATGGGCATCCCGCTGCTGCCGGCGACCGAGGCCTGAGCGCGCCCGCGTGCCATGGCGGCCGCGCCGCTGTCACTCAAGGCGCGGGCGCTGCAATGGCTGGCCCAGCGCGAACACAGCCGCGTTGAGTTGCGGCGCAAGCTGTTGCGCCTGGCGCGCCAGCGTGCTGCGGACCGAATGGCCGCGGCGCAGGCCGGGGCAGAAGCGCCAGCGGCGCCAGGCAGATCCGCTGCGCGCGGCGACGGAGCAGCCCCGGCCGCCTGCGAGCCGGCGGCCGAGGTCGAGGCCTTGCTCGACTGGCTGCAAAGCAAGCACTTCCTCTGCGACGTGCGCTTTGTCGAATCTCGCGTCAACGCGCGCGCTGCGCGCTACGGCAACCTGCGCATCCGCCAGGAACTGAGCCAGCACGGGGCTGTGCTCGACGCCAGCACCGCCGAGTTGCTCAAAGACAGCGAACTGGCGCGCGCCCGTGCGGTCTGGCTGCGCAAATACGGCAGCAGCGCCGCCAACAGCGCCCCAGAGCGTGCGCGCCAGATGCGCTTCCTGGCCGGCCGCGGCTTTTCTGCCGAGGCCATCCGGCGTGTCGTGCGCAGCGGCCACGGCGCTGATGACGAGGGCGGCTGACGCCTGGCACTCGCCTGGCACGATGCTAAAGTCCGGCGCGCCCGCCAGCCTCTGAGGCTTTCGGGGCGCACGCGTCAGCGTCGCGAAACCTGAGAACCGCAAAATCCGGAAGGCGCGCACCCCGCGCAGCGCCCCGGGGCACCCGCTCCGGCCCTCGACCCACCTGCCCCAAGCCCCATGAAGATCCACGAATACCAAGGCAAGGAACTCCTGCGCCAGTTCGGTGTGCCTGTCCCGCGCGGCTACCCGGCCTTCTCGGTGCGCGAGGCCAGCGAGGCCGCACAAAAGCTCGGCGGCAGTGTGTGGGTCGTCAAGGCGCAGATTCACGCTGGCGGCCGCGGCAAGGGCGGAGGCGTCAAGCTGGCCCGCTCGCTGGAAGAAGTTGGCAAGCTCGCCGGCGAGATTCTCGGCATGCAATTGAAGACGCACCAGACCGGGCCGGCCGGCCAGAAAGTGCGCCGACTGCTGGTGGAGGAAGGCGCCGACATCCAGAAGGAGTACTACGTCGCCGCCCTGACCGACCGTGCCACGCAAAGCGTGGCCCTGATCGCCAGCAGCGAAGGCGGCATGGACATCGAGGCCGTGGCGCACGACACCCCAGAAAAGATCCTCAAAGTCTTCGTCAACCCACTTGAAGGCCTGAGCGACGCCAAGGCGCAGCAACTCGCGGCCGGCATCGGCGTGCCGCCCGCCAGCCAGGCCCAGGCGGTCGAGGTATTGCAGAAGCTCTATCGCTGCTACATGGACACCGATGCCAGCCTGGCCGAGATCAACCCCCTGATTCTGGAAGGCAACGGGCATATCAAGGCCCTCGACGCCAAGTTCAACTTCGACTCGAACGCCCTGTTTCGCCACCCCGAGATCGTCGCCTACCGCGATCTGGACGAGGAAGACCCGGCCGAAGTCGAGGCCAGCAAGTTCGACCTCAGCTACATCTCGCTCGACGGCAACATCGGCTGCCTGGTGAATGGCGCCGGGCTGGCCATGGCCACGATGGACACCATCAAGCTGTTCGGCGGCGAGCCGGCCAACTTCCTCGACGTCGGCGGCGGCGCCACCGCCGAGAAGGTCACCGAAGCCTTCAAGATCATGCTGGCCAACAAGAGCGTCAAGGGCATCCTGGTCAACATCTTCGGCGGCATCATGAAGTGCGACACCATCGCCGAGGGCGTGATCGCCGCCTGCAAGGCCGTCAACCTGTCGGTGCCGCTGGTGGTGCGCATGAAGGGCACCAATGAAGACCTGGGCAAAAAGCTGTTGAAGGAATCGGGCCTGCCGATCATCAGCGCCGACACGATGGCCGAGGCGGCCACCAAGATCGTGGCCGCGGTCAAGTAAGGAACCCCATGTCCATCTTCATCAACAAAGACACCCGCGTCATCACCCAGGGCATCACCGGCAAGACCGGGCAGTACCACACCCGGGGCTGCCGCGACTACGCCAACGGCAAGAACTGCTTCGTGGCCGGCGTGAATCCCAAGAAGGCTGGCGAAGATTTCGAAGGCATCCCGATCCACGCCAGCGTCAAAGACGCCAAGGCCGCCACCGGGGGCAATGTCAGCGTGATCTACGTGCCGCCGCCCGGCGCCGCGGCGGCGATCTGGGAGGCGGTCGAGGCCGAACTCGACTTGGTGGTCTGCATCACGGAAGGCATTCCGGTGCGCGACATGCTCGAAGTGCGCAACCGCATGGCCGCGCGCGAGGCCGCCACGGGCAAGCGCACGCTACTGCTGGGCCCGAACTGCCCAGGCCTGATCACGCCGGAAGAAATCAAGATCGGCATCATGCCGGGCCACATCCACCGCAAGGGCCGCATTGGCGTGGTCAGCCGCTCTGGCACCCTGACCTATGAAGCCGTGGCGCAATTGACCGAGATCGGCCTGGGCCAGAGCAGCGCGGTCGGCATTGGCGGCGACCCGATCAACGGGCTGAAGCACATCGACGTGATGCGCGCCTTCAATGACGACCCCGACACCGACGCCGTGATCATGATCGGCGAAATCGGCGGGCCCGACGAAGCCGAGGCCGCACTCTGGTGCAAGGCGAACATGAAGAAGCCCATCGTCGGCTTCATTGCCGGCGTGACGGCCCCTGCCGGCAAGCGCATGGGCCATGCCGGCGCGCTGATCTCGGGTGGCGCCGACACGGCAGACGCCAAGCTGGCCGTCATGGAGGAGTGCGGCTTCACCATCACCCGCAACCCGTCAGAGATGGCGCGCCTGCTCAAGGCACTGCTGTAGCCAACCGCACCAGCGATCCCCACGATGGAAATGCTCACCAGCCCCGAGTTCTGGCTCGCCGTCGGCCAGATCATCATGATCGACATCCTGCTGGGTGGCGACAACGCCGTGGTGATCGCGCTGGCCTGCCGCAAGCTGCCACCCAAGCAGCGCACGCAGGGGATCTTGTGGGGCACCGCAGGCGCCATCGTGCTGCGTGTCGTGCTGATATTTTTCGCTCTGCAGCTACTCGCGATCCCCTTCCTGAAGATCGTCGGCGCCTTGCTGCTGATCTGGATCGGCGTCAAGCTGCTGGTCCCTGACCACGAAGAAGGCCACG
>JANNGJ010000053.1:0-4884 GCA_031403815.1 Burkholderiales bacterium
TCCTGGGCCTGGTCTTCGCCGGGCGCGACAACCTGCCGATGACGGTGCAGCTCAACAACATCGTCAACAGCACGCAGGGTGAGCGTGCCTACAACGTGAACATGGCGGCCACCATCCTCACCTCGGCCGTACCTCTGTTCATCTACTTCATTTCGGGCCGCTGGTTCGTTCGCGGCATCGCCGCGGGCGCGGTCAAGGGCTGAGCGCTGGCGAAAATATGGCACAGGTACAGATCAACGAACTCGACATCCACCTCGGTGGCATTGCCATCA
This sequence comes from Burkholderiales bacterium, assembly GCA_031403815.1. Classification (GTDB taxonomy): domain Bacteria; phylum Pseudomonadota; class Gammaproteobacteria; order Burkholderiales; family Burkholderiaceae_C; genus CADEEN01. The sequence goes on from JANNGJ010000053.1 coordinate 273, forward strand.
TCGAGAAGCTCAATCTCGAGGTCGCCGACGGCGAGTTTCTGGTCTTGCTCGGACCGTCGGGCTGCGGCAAGTCGACGCTGCTGCACAGCATCGCCGGGCTGATCGACGTCCACGACGGCAGCGTGGCCATCGGCGGCCGCGACGTGACCTGGACCGATCCGAAGGACCGCGGCATCGGCATGGTGTTCCAGAGCTATGCCCTGTATCCGACGATGACCGTCGAGCGCAACATGTCGTTCGGCCTGCGCGTCAGCGGTGTCGACAAGACCGTGATCGAGCAGCGCGTGCGGCGCGCGGCCGACATGTTGCACCTGACCGAGTTGTTGCAGCGCAAGCCCGCCCAGCTGTCGGGCGGTCAGCGGCAGCGGGTGGCGATCGGCCGTGCGCTGGTTCGTGATGCCGGCGTGTTCCTGTTCGACGAGCCGCTGTCCAACCTCGACGCCAAGCTGCGCGGTGAACTGCGCCGCGAGTTGAAGCAGCTGCACAAGACCCTCGGCGCGACGATGATCTACGTCACCCACGACCAAGTCGAGGCGATGACGCTGGCCACCCGCATCGCGGTGATGAAGCAGGGCAGGATCCAACAGGTGGACACGCCTGCGGCCATCTACTCGCGACCGTGCAACATGTTTGTGGCCGGTTTCCTGGGTTCACCGAGCATGAATTTCGTCGAGGGCCGGCTCAGCGTGCAGGGTGGCCGCGTCGGCTTCGAGTCCGCGACACTGACGGTCGATGTCAGCGACTATGCCTTTGCAGCGACGCCGCTGAACGGTCGCGCTGCGGTGCTCGGCATCCGGCCCGAGTCTCTTTCGCTGACGCCACGGTCGGGTAGCGGTGCTGCGGCGCCGGCACGGGTGGTGCTGGTCGAGCCGATGGGCGCCAACCAAGTGGTCTGGCTCGACGTGGCCGGCGCCTCGTTAGCGGCCAACCTGGAGGCGACCGCATCGCCGGTCGAGGGCAGCGACATCGGGGTCGTGGTCGATGCCAGCAGCGTGTCGCTGTTCGACGCCGACAGCCAGGCGCGGTTGTAGGGCACGCTGCGGCCCGGCCGCCCGGCCGCAGATTGCCGGTACTGAACACCGTCGTTCTGCGCGCCCCGCCGGAGGACAGCAACGGGTCGGCAGTTCAAGTTCGGCCGATCGAACTTCGGACCTACCGATCGCATGGGACCTTCGACTACCGCTCCAAGGGCCCCGAGCACCCGACTCGGAGACTGCACCCCTTCGAGCCGCCTTCGGCCTATGGCGGCTGTTACTTTGGAACCGGTCGTTGGTATGGCAACTTTCTGGCCAACCGGATGACTGGAGTTGGCCGTCAAGAACCGCTGGTCGGGCAGCGGCGTCCGGCTGCTTGATTGCTCATACCGGTCATCCAGGTCTGAAGGACAGGTGTGCGATGTATTGCCGCCGCTCGACCGTCGGGGCCAGGACCGGCAATCGACCCAACAGCGACATCCGCTGATCTGACCTCGTTGCCCTTAAGCCGTACGACAGGGTGTTGCGTCCAAGCATCGATCACCAAGGGACTCTTGAACAAAGATGAACCCGAGACTGCTCTAAACTTATCTGCCTTGTCGGTGGTTCGAAGAGGTTTTCCAAAGCCAATTCCGCTGCAGTAACTCAGGCAGTAACCGGTGAGCGACTTGGCCAATGACTGGCGTTGGAAGGTTCGTCCAGGCTATCTTTCGATAGAGCCCCAGGCCACCAGACAAATCAACGGCTTGGACGCACCGTCCAGGCCGTTTCTGTCAGCGCACGCCGCGCGGTCAGTCGCCCCGCATCAGCTTCCACGCCGCCAGCAATCCGAAGGCCACGTTGAGCAGCGCGATCGCGCCGATCAGTAACAGCCCGAAGGCGCTCAACGGCAGGGCCCGCATGGCCCAGGTGCATACCGACGACAGGACGTTGAAGCCCAGCATCATCCAGAACAGGCCCTTGTGGGGTTGCCACAGTCGGCGCAGATTTTCCATGTAGCTGAGCGTAGCGCAGCGTGCGGCCTGAGCCGCCGCAGCGCCTTGCGTAAGATCGTCGCCCATGAACATCCTGATCCTTGGCGCCGGGCGCGTGGGCGAGAGCGTGGCCGAGAGCCTGGCCTCGGAGCAGAACGACATCACCGTCATCGACACCGACCCGGCCCGCCTGGCCTCGCTGCAAGACCGGCTGGATCTGAAAGGCGTGGCCGGCAACGGCATCCAGCCGTCGGTGCTGCGCCAGGCGGGTATCGAGGACGCAGACCTGTTCATTGCCTGCGCGCCGCTCGACGAGACCAACCTGGTGGCCTGCAAGCTGGCGCACCAGTTGTTCAACGTGCCGACCACCATTGCCCGCCTGCGCAGTCCCGAGTTCGAGGACGGCACGCCGCTGGTGGCCGAGCGCAACGGCTTCGCGGTCGACCGCGTGATCTGTCCGGAAGAGTCGGTCACGCGCACCATCGGCAAGTTGATCGAGTACCCCGAGGCGTTGCAGGTGCTGGAGTTTGCCGAGGGTCTGCTCAGCCTGGTTGCGGTGCGGGCGGTGGCCGGCGGGCCCCTGGTGCAGCACAGCCTGGCGGAGATACCGCAGCTGGTGCCCGGCGCCGAAATGCGCATCGTGGCCATCTACCGCCAGGACAAGCCGCTGACGGAGCTGGTCGGTAGCACGCGCATCGAACCCGGCGACGAAGTCTTCGTGCTGGCCGCCACCGGCTCGCTGCGCGCGGTGCTGGGCGCGCTGCGCAAGATGGACCGGCCGGTCAAGCGCGTCATGATCGCCGGCGGCGGCAAGGTCGGTCTGCGCCTGGCGCGCCAGCTGCGCGGCCAGGTACACGTCAAGATCATCGAGACCAACCGCGCGCGCTGCGACTACCTCACCTCGCAGTTGCCCAGCGACATGCTGGTGCTGCATGGCGACTCCACCGACGAAGAGCTGATGGCCGACGAGAACGTCCAGGACATGGACCTGTTTCTGGCCCTGACCAGCGACGACGAAGACAACATCATGGCCGGCCTGCTGGCCAAACGCATGGGCGCGCGCCGCGTGCTGGCCCTCATCAACCGCAAGGCTTACGCTGACCTGGTGCAGGGCACCACCATTGACATCGCCCTGTCACCGGCGCATGCCGTGATCGGCGAGCTGCTGGCCTATGTGCGGCGCGGCGACATCGAGGCCGTGCACTCCCTGCGCCGTGGCGCGGCCGAGGCGATCGAGGCCGTGGTGCGCGGTGATGCCGGCTCCTGCCGGGTGTCGGGCCGGCGCGTCGACCAGGTGGTGTTGCCACGCGGCGTGCAGATTGGCGCCATCGTGCGTGGCTTGCCGGTACCGGGCGACACCGATATGGGCGATAAACGTGGCGACGCCGCGCCCCAGGTCATCATTGCCCACCACGACACCGTGATGCAGAACGGGGATCGCGTAGTCGTCTTCATGTCCAGCAAGAAGCAGGTGCGCGAGGTCGAGAAGCTGTTCCAGGTCGCTGCCACTTTCTTCGGCTGACCCGCCGTGCAAAGCGTCCTGCCGGTTCTGGCCATCCTCGGTGGCATCGTGATGCTGTTCGCCATCACGATGCTGGTGCCACTGGGCTTTGCCTTCTTCGGCGGCGACGCCGCCTTGCCGGCTTACGACGGCGCGATCCTGATCACCTTTTTCGCTGGCCTGGGCCTGTACCTGGCGTGCCGCCGCTTCAAGCGCGAGTTGCAACCGCGCGATGGCTTTCTGCTGGTCAGCCTGGTGTGGGCCGTGCTGCCGGCCTTTGGTACCCTGCCGCTGCTGTTCTACATTCCCGGCCTGTCATTCACCGACGCCTACTTCGAAGCCGTGTCGGGTCTCACCACCACCGGCGCCACCGTGCTGACCGGGCTGGATGCGCTGCCGACCTCGATCAACGTCTGGCGCTGCTTCATGGTGCTGCTCGGCGGCATGGGCATCCTGGTGTTGGCGGTGGCCATCTTGCCCTTGCTGGGCGTGGGCGGCTCGCAACTGTTCAAGGCCGAAACGCCGGGCCCGATGAAGGACCAGAAGCTCACGCCGCGAATCGCAGAAACCGCGCGCGGCCTGTGGGTGGTGTACTTCGCCATCGCCCTGGCCTGCTTCTTCGCTTACCGCGTGGCGGGCATGGGCTGGGCTGACGCCTTCATGCACATGTGCTCGACGATGGGCCTGGGCGGCTTCGCGGCCTACGACGCCAGCTTCGGCCACTGGAATTCGCCGGCGATCGAAGCCGTCGCCGTCGTCTTCATGCTCATCGCCGGCGTCAACTTCGCGCTCTATTTCGTGGCCTGGAAGCGGCGCAGCCTGCGCGGCGTGTGGCGCGACAGCGAAGTGCGCATGTTCTTGTTGACCATGGTCGTCTCGGTCTTCGGCATTGCTGTGTTCCTGACGGCGCACCAGGTCTATCCCGACTTTGCGCAGTCGCTGCGCCACGCCGCCTTCAACGTGGTTTCGGTGGCCACCACGACCGGGTTTGCTTCGGTCGACTACGCGCAGTGGCCGATCTTCGCCCCGGTGATGATGCTCTTCCTGTGCTGCTTTGCCACCTGCGCCGGCTCCACCGGCGGCGGCATCAAGATGGTTCGCGCCATGCTGCTGCTCAAGGGCGCGCGCCGCGAGTTGAAGCGCATCGTGCACCCGCGCGCGGT
>JANNGJ010000054.1:0-4391 GCA_031403815.1 Burkholderiales bacterium
GCAAGAGACACGTGTTCTCAAACCTGAGACCGATTACGCGGTGCTGCGGCGCTCGGTGGGCTACGCGGTGCGGGACGCTGCGGCATCGGCCGGCATTCTGGCGCGCCAGATCGGCGGCGTGCGCACGCTGCGCGACTTCCCGGGCAGCGGCCGCGACCCGTTGGTGCCGGTGGCTGCGTCGGTGCAGCGCGACGCGCTCGACACCCTGGCGCGCGGCATCCTGGCGGCTGACAGCTTCCGCCTGTCGCCGGCGCTGCAGCGCAAGCTGGCACCCGACTTCAATCAGCGCGGAGAGTCCTTGTGGGGCGGCGGTGGCGCGGTACCCACCGACTACTCCATCATCGGCAACGTGCTGGAGATGCAGCGCGCCCTGTTGGCGCAGCTGATGAGCGATGGCGTGGCTGGGCGTCTGCTCGATAGCGAAGGCAAGGTGGCGCCCACGGCGACCGGCAAACCCGGCGACAGCTTCCGCTTGTCGGAGCTGTACGCCCGTCTGACGCGCGAGGTGTGGTCCGATCTGGGCAGCGCCGACATCAGCGCGCCACGCCGCGAGTTGCAACGCGAGCACCTGAACCGCCTGTCGGCCTCCCTGCTCCGGCCGAGCGGCGGCGTGCGAGCCGACATCAAGGGCCTGCAGCGCGAGCAAGCGCGCGAGTTGCTGGCGCGCATCGGCACGGCGCAGAAGCGCTCTGGCCTGAGCGCCGAGACCCGCGCCCACCTGACTGAGGGCAGCGAGACGCTGACGCAGGCGCTGGCGGCCCGCTTGCAGCGCGCCGGCATCTGAGAACGCAAAAAAAGGCTGCCGAAGCAGCCCAACAGGAGAGGAGTCCCGCTGATCGGCTTGTGGCCGCGGGACTCTGGAGGAACGGGTTGGCTCAGCTGCGTGCGGGCCGCTGTGCCGCGGCAACTTGCGTGGCGGCGGGTGTCTGCGACATCTGCAAGCCGCCCGAGGTTTGCTCGAGCGCCAGGCTGTTGATGCCGGCGAACACGCCCAAGGTGACAAGGGCGGCCAACGCGAAGGACGTGAAGCGGGGGGCGGTGCGGTGGGTCATGGTGGGCTCCTGTTCGGTCAACGGGGGGAATCGATGACGGGACTTTAGGAGCCCGGCGCGGGCCTTCCCAGCGCCTTGAGACAAAGCGCGGCGCGGCGCGGATGAGCCGCTGCCGGCGCCGATGAACGGCTCCGGCAGCGCAGCTTCAGAGAGGCTGCGTGCGCGCCAACAGCCAGGCCAGGGCGTCGCCCTGGACGCGCGGCGCGAGGCGCTCCCGCACCGTGGCGTGGTAGCTGTTGAGCCAGGCCAGCTCATCGGCGCGCATCAGCGTGCGGTCGATGCAGCGGGTGTCGATCGGGCACAGCGTGAGGGTCTCGAAGTCGAGGAAGTCACCGAACTCGGTGCTCGGCCCGGCGACGTTCATGACCAGGTTCTCGATCCGCACGCCCCACAGGCCAGGGCGGTAGAGGCCCGGTTCGATGGAAGTGATCATGCCCGGCTCCATCGCCATGTGGGCGTCGGGAATGGCCTTGCTGATGCTCTGCGGGCCTTCATGCACATTCAGGAAGTAGCCCACGCCGTGGCCGGTGCCGTGGCCGAACTCGACGCCTTCGGCCCACAGCGGCGCGCGCGCCAAGGCGTCGAGCATCGGGCTCAGAGTGCCGCGTGGGAAGCGCGCGCGCGACAAGGCAATGGTGCCCTTGAGCACCAGGGTGTAGTCGCGCTTCATCGCGGCGCTGACCGTGCCGATGGGCCAGACGCGGGTGATGTCGGTGGTGCCGCCGAGGTACTGACCGCCGGAGTCGATCAGCAGCAGGCCGTTGCCAGTGATGGCGGCATGCGACTCGGGCGTGGCGCGGTAGTGCGGCATGGCGCCATTGGCGTTGTAGCCGGCGATGACGGGGAAGGACAGGCCGATGAAGTTGGCGCGCTGGGCCCGTTCGGCGCTCAGTTTCTCGTCAATCGTCAGCTCCGTCAGGGCTTCGCCGCGGGCCAGCACCGCCTCGAACCAGGCGTAGAAGGCGCACATCGCGGCGCCGTCTTCGGCCATCGCTTCGCGAATGAACTCGGCTTCGGCGGCCGTCTTGCGGCTCTTGGCCAGGGTGCTCGGGTTGATGGCTTCAACAACGTTGACGCCGGCAGCCACCTGTTCACGAAAGGCCAGGGTGATGCGCCGCGGGTCCACCAACAGGGTGCTGCCCGAGGGCAGGGCGGCCAGCGCCGGGGCCGCCAGCGCATAGTCGGCCAGCGTCAGGCCGTCGGCCGCCAGCTCCGCGGCCAGCGCGGCGTTGATCTTGCCGCTGCCGACGAAGAGCGTTGCGCGCGTGGCCTCGATCAGCAGGTGGGCCAGGAAGACCGGGTTGTAGTCGACATCGGCACCGCGCAGGTTGGTGATCCAGGCCACGTCATCGACGGTCGAGACGAAGTGGTGCGTGGCGCCGTGGCGCGCCATGGCTTCTCGCACGGCCGCCAACTTGGCGCCGCGGGGGCTGGCGGCGTGCGGCGCCCGGTGGGCGTAGACCGCGGCGTGCGGCAGGGCCGGGCGCTCGGGCCAGACGGCGGTCAGCAGGTCGGTGTCGGTGCGCAGGCTCACGCCGGCTTTCTCAAGACCCGCACGCAGCGCCTGCGCTGCGGCCAGGCCGATGACCTGGCCATCGACAGCGACGCTGCCACCGCGCGCCACCTTGCTGGCCAGCCACTCGATGTGGTGGGTGGCCGCGCCGGTCGGGATCTTGACCAGCTCGATGCCGCTGTTGCGCAGCTCAGCCTCGGCCTGGGTCCAGTAGCGGCTGTCGGCGAACAGGGCCGCGCCTTCGGTGGTGACCACCAGGGTGGCCATCGAGCCGGTGAAGCCCGACAGCCAGACGCGGCCTTGCCAGCGCTCGGGCACGTATTCCGACAGGTGCGGGTCGCTCGAGGGCACCAGCAGGGCGGCCAAGCCCTGAGCGGCGAGCGCGTCACGCACGGATTCCAGACGCAAGGGGATCGGCGAGCTGCGGGTGTCCATGGTGGGGCTCCAGGTGGGGCGGGGCTGCCTCGTGGGCGCCGCGCCGGGGTCTAACGGTGGCCGCGATTCTAGGCGCGGCTACTTGGCAGGCTGGCTCGACCAAACCCCTTCGACCGTGGTGCGTTTGGCGCTGGCCGGGGCGGTCCACATCAGGCACCACTCGTTGCTCTGGTCGACGGCCAGCTCGGCTTTCTCGACCTGCACCGCCCGGCGGTCAACCGGCATCATCACGTCTTTGCCGACGTGGTGGTGGACGTTGAAATCCAGTGGCGCATTGGCCTTGAAGCGCCAGCGCAGGGTGTCACCGGCGCTGAGTGGCATGCAGACCTCCGCCACCTTGCCGGGCGCGATGGTCAAGCGAATCGGGTGGTCTTTGGCCAGGGCCGCACTGCCCAGCAGCAGCAGGGCCATGCCAACGGTCAGGGGGGGTGTCAACATGCTGGGGGTCTCCTTGGACTGGTACCGAATTGCGTTCAATCGCAAAAAACGAGCAGCTGCTCTTGGCCCGCTGCTGCCTGCCGTGGCCCGCTACGGACGGTTGTTGCTGTGCTTGCGCACGCGTGCCTGGATCGGCGCGGAGATCGGGCCACTGGGGCACCCTGCTCCGCTCATGTCCCCCGGCAGCGCCTCCTCCTTGACTTCGCTGCGCAGGGTGCCCCAGCGGCCCGATCCACCACCAAAGAGGGCCTGCCCCTGCCTCGCATGCCACCCGGGGCGGTAGGCCGCGAGCGTGGGGTGGCCGCTGTAGCGAAGTCAAGGAGGAGGGCGGGGCGACGCCCAGCCCGGGGGACATGAGCGCAAGCGGCCACCCCGCGTTCGCGGCTCGCACCCCGGCTCGCATGCGGGCACACGAGAACAGCGACAGACGGCCGACAGCGGGATTGATGCCATTGAACGCATTCGCGCATCAAAGGGATTGCAGGCGCCGGCGCACGAACTGGATGTGGCTCTTCAAGGCATACAGCTCGTCGGTGTAGGACAGCGGCACCTGGATCTGCGCGACCTTGGTTTCGATATCGTCCAGCTCGGTCAACAGATCGGCGGCCGGACGCGCGCCCGTGGCGCTCTCGATGGCGCGTAGGCGGCCGTACCAGCGGAACACGCGCGAGCGGATGCGCATTTCCACCAGCGGCGGCACCACGCGAGAGAGCGGGATCAGCACGGCCACGATGGACAGCAACGCCAGCCACATGCGGTCGATCAGGTTGGCGAGCCAGAACGGCAGGTAGCGCTGCAGCCAGGGCACGCCACTGCGGTAGAAGCGCTGGGCTTCGGCATGCAGCTCGCGTTCACCGTCGCGGGCGTTCGGGAAGTCGCCTTTGCGCTGGAACCAGCCGGCCTCGCCATGCACCTGCTGCGCGGCCTGCACGAACAATTGCGCCAGGGCCGGG
>JANNGJ010000055.1:0-4157 GCA_031403815.1 Burkholderiales bacterium
CGCATGAACAACCTCAGCTTCTGGCTATTGATCCCGGCCGCGCTGATGTTGGTCGGCTCCTTTTTTATGCCCGGTGGCGCACCGGCTGCGGGCTGGACGCTGTACGCGCCGCTGACCCTGCAGATGGGCCCGAGCATGGACACCAGCATCTTCGCGATGCACATCCTGGGCGCCAGCTCGATCATGGGCTCGATCAACATTGTCGTCACCATCCTCAACATGCGCGCGCCCGGCATGACGCTGATGAAGATGCCGTTGTTCGCCTGGACCTGGCTGATCACCGCCTACCTGCTGATCGCCGTGATGCCGGTGCTGGCCGGCGCGATCACCATGACCCTGACCGACCGCCACTTCGGCACCAGCTTCTTCAACCCCGCCGGCGGCGGCGACCCGGTGATGTACCAGCACATCTTCTGGTTCTTCGGCCCCCCCGAGGTTTACATCATGATCTTGCCGGCCTTCGGCATCGTCAGCGCCGTGGTGCCAGCCTTCGCGCGCAAGCGCCTGTTCGGCTACACCTCGATGGTCTATGCCACGGCCTCGATCGCGATCCTCTCGTTCATCGTCTGGGCGCACCACATGTTCACCACCGGCATGCCGGTGACGGGCCAGTTGTTCTTCATGTACGCGACGATGCTCATCGCGGTGCCCACGGGCGTGAAGGTCTTCAACTGGATCGCGACGATGTGGCGCGGCTCGATGAGCTTCGAGACGCCGATGCTGTGGGCGGTGGGCTTCATCTTCGTCTTCACGATGGGCGGTTTCACCGGGCTGATCCTGGCGATGGCGCCGATCGATATCCAGCTGCAGGACACCTACTACGTCGTGGCCCACTTCCACTACGTGCTGGTGGCCGGCTCCTTGTTCGGCATGTTCGCCGGCTACTACTACTGGGCCCCGAAGTGGACCGGTGTGATGTACCGCGAAGTGCGCGGCAAGATCCACTTCTGGTCTTCGTTGATCTTCTTCAACATCACCTTCTTCCCGATGCACTTCCTGGGTCTCGCTGGCATGCCGCGGCGCTATGCCGACTATCCAATGCAGTTCGCCGACTTCAACATGCTGGCGTCGATCGGTGCCTTCGGTTTTGGCTTGACGCAGGTGTACTTCTTTGTCTTTGTCGTGATTCCGATGATGCGCGGCCAAGGCGAGAAGGCGCCGCAGAAGCCCTGGGAAGGGGCTGAGGGCCTGGAGTGGGAAGTGCCGTCGCCGGCGCCCTTCCACACCTTCGAGACGCCGCCCAAGCTCGACATCACGGCCACCCGGGTGATCGGTTGAGCGCCATGGCCAGCCCGGCGCAACGCAAGGCGAATCGGCGCCTAGGCTGGATGCTTGCGGGGCTGGCACTGGCCTTTGGTGGCGGCTTTGTGGTCAAGATCGTGTTCATCGGTTTCTAGCACAAGGGCCCCCATGAGCACGCCTGCCGGCCGTCGTCTGAGCCGCGACAACTTCGCGCTGCTGCGCAAGCTCGCCATCATCTCGACCCTGATGTTCGGCTTCGGCTATGCCCTGGTGCCGATGTACCGGGCGATTTGCGAGGCCCTGGGCATCAACGTGCTGTCGCAGGCCGAGCGCCTGACCTCAGGGGCCGGCAAGTCGGCGGCGGATGGGCTCAACACGCAGGTTGACCGCACACGCACGATCACTGTCGAGTTCGACGCGAATGCACGCGGACCTTTCGACTTCAAGCCGGCGCAGAGCTCACTCAAGGTCCATCCCGGTGAACTGACCACCGTGATGTACGAGTTCAGCAATACGCAGCCCCGCGCCCTGGCCGCCCAGGCGATTCCGAGCTACGCGCCCAAGCAGGCGATGGCGCACTTCAACAAGCTCGAGTGCTTCTGCTTCAACGAGTACACCCTGGCGCCCGGGGAGAGCAAGCAATGGCCGGTGGTCTTCGTCATCGACCCGCGCCTGCCCAAAGACGTCACGACGATCACGCTGTCCTACACCTTCTTCGAGGTCAAGGGCAAGGTTGCCGCCCAGGCCAAGGCCGCGGAGACGGCGCTGTGAATTCGCCGGGCACCTTGTTGCGCACTTTCAAGGCAGTCGCGTGGTCCTTCTTCGGCGTGCGCAAGGCCAGTGAGTACGAGAAAGACGTGGCCCAGCTCAAACCGGTACACGTCATCATCGTCGGCGTGATTTCCGCGGCCTTGTTTGTCGGCGCACTGGTGCTGCTGGTGGACTGGGTCGTCGGCAGCGGCGTGGCCGGCTGACGCGACAAAACAAGCACAATTTGATTCTGATCGAGGAGAGCACACACCATGTCCGCAGCGACACACCCAAGCGGGGCAGCGCCCTATTACTTCGTGCCGGAGCCGTCGCGCCACCCGGCGCTGACGGCAGTGGCCATGTTGCTGATCATCTTCGGCGCCGGCCAGTGGATCAACGGCGCCGACTGGGCCAAGTGGTTCGTGGCCTTCGGCTTTGCAATGTGGGCCGTGGTGCTGTACCAGTGGTTCCGTGACGCTATCGCCGAGAGCGAGGGCGGCCGCTACAGCGACCGCATCGACGTCTCCTTCCGCTGGAGCATGAGCTGGTTCATCTTCTCTGAGGTGATGTTCTTCGGCGCTTTCTTCGGCGCGCTCTACTGGGCCCGGGCGCATGCCCTGCCCATGCTCGGCAACCTCGATCACCAGATCCTGTGGCCCGACTTCAAGGCGGTGTGGCCGAGCGCCGGGCCGGGCATCACGGCGTCGCCGGCCGGCACCACGGAAGCCTTCTCGACCATTGGCCCCTGGCCGCTGCCGACGATCAACACCGCCCTGCTGCTGACGTCGGGCGTCACGTTGACGATTGCACACCACGCCCTGCTGGAAGGCCGGCGCAGCAAGACCATCCTGTGGATGTGGGCCACGGTGATCCTCGGCGCCACCTTCCTCGGCGTGCAGGCCTATGAGTACATGCACGCCTACCGCGACCTGAACCTGAAGCTCTCGAGCGGCATCTTCGGCTCCACCTTTTTCATGTTGACGGGCTTCCACGGCTTCCATGTTTTCGTCGGCATGCTGATGCTGCTCTTCATCACCCTGCGCTTGATGAAGGGCCACTTCACGCCCTCGCGGCACTTCGGCTTCGAAGGCGCGGCCTGGTACTGGCACTTCGTTGACGTCGTCTGGCTCGGGCTGTACATCGTCGTCTACTGGATGTGATGCCCACCTCCGGTGCGATGCGCCAGCGAAAAAGAGCGCCGCAAGGCGCTCTTTTTGCGTCGGGCGCTCGCCTGTTGACGACTCAGCGCCCCGAGGGCAGGCCGCTTGGCGTGATCCAGCCCATCTGCCAGGCCAACAGGATGAACAGGAACAGTGCGATCGACAGCCCCACGCGCAGCGCCAGGGCACGCGCCATCCGCGCGTCGCGCCGCCCGCCGGGCTCGCCATCATCCGACTTGCGCAGCATGAAGAAGCCCGCGCTGGCGAGTGCGCCCAACACGCCGATCAAGGCCAGGAGGATGACGATTTTCATGTGTGATTCTCGCACCGCGGTCGTCGCGAGATGAACGCGCAGCAGCGCAAGTGGTGCGTGGCGGTCGCGGCGCTGGCCGGCGCGCTGCTGACGGCCCGGCTGGGCTGGTGGCAGCTCGACCGCGCCGAACAGAAACTCGCGTTGCAAGCCAGCCTCGACGCGCGGGCCCAGTTGCCCGCGCTCGACCAGCTGGCGCAGTTGGCTGCCACGCCGGCTGCTGCCACCGACCAGCATCACCGCCTGCTGCGCTTGAGCGGCCGCTGGTCGCCGGCCCACACCGTCCTGCTCGACAACCGGCAGATGAACGGCCGCCCCGGCTTCTTCGTGCTGACACCCCTGTTGTTGGCCGACGGCAGCGCCTTGTTGGTCCAACGTGGCTGGTTGCCGCGGGACTTCCTTGAGCGCAGCCGTGTGCGCGAGGTGCCCACGAGCGCCGACGAAGTGCTGGTGCTCGGCCGCATGGCCCCACCGCCGTCCCGGTTGGTCGAGTTGGGCGCGGCCGAGCCGGGGCGTATCCGGCAAAATCTCTACCTTGAAGACTTCCGCCGCGAAACCGGCCTGGCCTTGCGGCCGCTGTCGCTGCTGCTGGCCGAATCCCCCGCCAGTGCCGGCGACGGCCTGCAGCGCGATTGGCCTGCGCCTTCTACGGGCGTGGCCAAGAATCGCGGTTATGCGGTTCAGTGGTTTGCCCT
>JANNGJ010000056.1:0-2341 GCA_031403815.1 Burkholderiales bacterium
CCAACGTCGAGAGCGGAATCATCTACGGGCTCTCGAGCGTGCTGCACGAGCGCGTGACGCTGAAGTGCTCGACAGCCTGCATCAGCGCGGCCTGCTCAGCCTGATCGCCATCGACGAGGCGCATTGCGTCAGCCAGTGGGGGCACGACTTCCGCGAGGAATACCTGGGCCTGAGCGCGCTGCACGATACCTTCCCCGGCGTCCCGCGGCTGGCGCTGACGGCCACCGCCGACGACCACACGCGCGCCGACATCGTTGAGCGGCTGCACCTGGAAGAAGCGCGCCTGTTCGTGGCCAGCTTCGACCGGCCCAACATCCGCTACACCATCGTCGAGAAGGACGAGCCGCGCAAGCAGCTGCTGCGCTTCCTGCGCGACGTGCACGAGGGCGACGCCGGCATCGTCTACTGCCAGAGCCGCAAGAAGGTCGAAGAAACCGCGGCATGGCTCGAAAGCGAAGGCCTGACCGCGCTGCCGTACCACGCCGGGCTGGACGCAGACGTTCGCCGCCGCCACCAGGACCGCTTTCTGCGCGAAGACGGCGTCGTCATCGTGGCGACGATTGCCTTCGGTATGGGCATCGACAAGCCCGACGTGCGCTTCGTCGCCCACCTCGACCTGCCCAAGAACATCGAGAGCTACTACCAAGAGACCGGCCGCGCCGGCCGCGACGGCCTGGCCGCCGACGCCTGGATGACCTACGGCCTGGCGGATGTCGTCAACCAGCGGCGCATGATCGACGACAGCGACGCCGACGACGACTTCAAGCGGCTGCAGCGCAAGAAGCTCGACGCCTTTCTAGCGCTGTGCGAGGCCCACGACTGCCGGCGCGTGCGGCTGCTCGGTTACTTCGGGCAGGAGAGTGAGCCTTGCGGAAACTGCGACACCTGCTTGACGGCACCCGACACCTGGGACGCCACCGAGGCCGCGCGCAAGGCGCTGAGCTGCATCTACCGCTTCCGCCAGGCTGGCGGCCAGCGCTACGGCGCAGTGCACCTGATCGACGTGCTGCGCGGCAAGACCACCGACAAGACCAGGCAGCACGGGCACGAGCGGCTGTCGACCTTCGGCATCGGCGCCGACGTGAGCGAAGCGCAGTGGCGCCTGGTGCTGCGCCAGCTCATCGCGCTGGGTCATGTGCGCGCCGAAGGCGAATACGGCACCTTGGCGCTGACCGACAGCGCGCGCGACGTTTTGCGCGGCGACGTGCCGGTGACGCTGCGTGTGGCCGTCGACCGCAAGCCGCGCGTCAAGGCGCCGCGCGTGCGCGCGGCGCCGGCGGCTCGGCCAGGCGCAGCGCCTGAGGTGGGCAAGGCTTCACCACTGCCGCTGCCGCTCGACACTGCCGCGGCGGAGCGTTTTGCCACGCTGCGGGCCTGGCGCGCCGAAGTGGCACGCGGCCACAACCTGCCGGCCTACGTCGTCTTCCACGACGCCACGCTGGCCGAGATGGCCCGCGAATGCCCCGACAGCCTGGACGCCCTGGCCGGCATCAGTGGCGTAGGCAGCAAAAAGCTGGAAGCCTACGGCGCTGAGATCCTGCGTCTGTTGACGCACGCCTGAAGCGGTTTGCGCCGCCCCTCGACGCCAGCGCAGCCGGCACCGCTGCGCTGAAAGGGCCCCGCACGTATCATGGCCGGTTTGCCCCAGCTCACCCATGACCGACCGCGTTGACAAAAGCCCCCCCGGCAGCCTGCCCCTGGCAGCCAGCCCGCAACGCGCCTTGGGCGAAGTCTCGGTAGATGCGCGTGCTTTGCGCGAGGCCCCAGGAGAAGCCCGCGCCCTGCGCGAGGCACCTGGAGAAGCACGCGCCCTGCGCGAGGCACCTGGAGAAGCACGCGCCCTGCGCGTGCGGGGCGCCCGCACCCACAACCTGAAGAACATCGACCTCGACATCCCCAAACACGCGCGGGTGGTGATCACGGGTCTGTCGGGCAGCGGCAAAAGCAGCCTGGCCTTCGACACGCTGTACGCTGAAGGCCAGCGGCGCTATGTGGAGAGCTTGAGCGCCTATGCGCGCCAGTTTCTGCAGCTGATGGACAAGCCCGATGTCGACGTGATCGAGGGTCTGAGCCCCGCCATCAGCATCGAGCAAAAGGCCACCAGCCACAACCCGCGCAGCACGGTGGGCACCATCACCGAGATTCACGACTACCTGCGCCTGCTTTATGCCCGCGCCGGCACGCCTTACTGCCCCGACCACAACGTGCCGTTGCAGGCGCAAAGCGTCAGCCAGATGGTCGACGCCGTGCTGGCCCTGCCCGAAGACACGCGGCTGATGGTGCTGGCACCCGTGGTGCGCGACCGCAAGGGTGAGTTCACCGAACTCTTCGAGGACATGCA
>JANNGJ010000057.1:0-5097 GCA_031403815.1 Burkholderiales bacterium
TCGCGCTCGATCTGCTGCTCGAGCACGTACATCAGGTGCACCGGGTTGGCCGCCACCTCGGTCGAGTCGAAATTGAAGACCTTGGAGATGATCTTGAACGCGAAACGCGTCGAGACGCCGCTCATGCCTTCGTCGACACCGGCGTAGTCGCGATACTCCTGGTAGCTCTTGGCGCGCGGGTCGGTGTCCTTCAGGTTCTCGCCATCGTAGACCTGCATCTTCGAGAACAGCGACGAGTTCTCGGGCTCCTTCAGGCGCGTCAGCACCGCGAACTGGCTCATCATCTTGAGCGTGCCCGGGGCGCACTTGGCCTCGACCAGCGACGAATTGCGGATCAGTTTCTCGTAGATCTTGACCTCTTCGCTGACTCGCAGGCAGTAGGGCACCTTGACGATGTAGATGCGGTCGAGGAAGGCCTCGTTGTTCTTGTTGTTGCGGAAGGCCTTCCACTCGCTCTCGTTGCTGTGCGCCAGCACGATGCCGTCGAACGGGATCGCGCCGAAGCCCTCGGTGCCCTTGTAGTTGTTCTCCTGCGTGGCTGTGAGCAGCGGGTGCAGCACCTTGATCGGCGCCTTGAACATCTCGACGAATTCGAGCAGGCCCTGGTTCGACAGGCACAGCCCACCCGAATAGCTGTAGGCGTCGGGGTCGTCCTGGGCGTAGGTCTCGAGCTTGCGGATGTCGACCTTGCCGACCAGCGAGGAGATGTCCTGGTTGTTCTCGTCGCCCGGCTCCGTCTTGCTGATGCCGATCTGCTTGAGGATGGACGGATGGCGCTTGACGACTTTGAATTTGCGGATGTCGCCGCCGTACTCTTCCAGGCGCTTGACGGCCCAGGGCGACAGGATGCGATGCAGGTAGCGCTTCGGGATGCCGTATTCCTTCTCGAGGATCGGGCCATCCTCGGTGGCGTCGAACAGGCCCAGCGGCGACTCGTTGACCGGCGAACCCTTTATGGCATAGAAGGGCACGTCCTGCATCAGCAGTTTCAGGCGTTCGGCGATCGAGCTCTTGCCGCCCCCCACCGGGCCCAGCAGGTACAGCACCTGCTTCTTCTCTTCCAGCCCCTGCGCGGCGTGGCGGAAGTAGGAGACCACCTGTTCGATGGAGTCCTCCATGCCGTAGAACTCGGCGAATGCCGGGTAGCGCTTGATGACCTTGTTGGCGAACAGCCTGGACAGTCGCTGGTCATTGCGCGTATCGACCGTCTGCGGCTCGCCGATGGCCTTGAGCATGCGCTCGGCGGCTGTGGCGTAGGCCAGCGGGTTGCGCTTGCACTCGTTGAGGTAGTCTTCGAGCGAGATTTCTTCTTCTCGGGTGCGCTCGAAGCGCGCGGTGAAACTGCTGATAGCGTCCATGTGCGGACCTCCTGGTAAGGACTCGGCACTCGCAAGCAATTCGCCTGCCAGTGTCTGGGAAGTTCTGATGCCGTCCCGGCTTGACGGGCCCAGGCGGCATCAGAGCTTTCCGATCCTTCCGCACCACGCACTGGGTGTGGGCACTATCTTGATCTCAGCATCGCGCAGTCAGTGCAAGTCCAAAGACTGAGATGCGGCAGTTTCCGCCATCATTTCACGCCATCGGCCTGACATTCGCTTTGAACGCCTCACGCTGCCGGATGGATGACCCGGCTGTGCCGTCGGAAGTTCCGCCGGCGCAGTGCGATCATCATCCGTCGATCAGCGCCGGGTCCCAAGCATGCACCGTCTGGCGTTGTTCGCCGAGCTTCTCGATGAACAAATGCATGGTGTCGCCGGGCTTGAGGAAGACCGGGTTGGGCTTGATGCCCAGACCCACACCGGGCGGCGTGCCCGTGGTGATCAGGTCGCCGGGGTTCAGGGTCATGAAGCGGCTGAGGTAGCTGACGATTTCGGCGGCGCCGAAGATCATCGTCTTGGTGCTGCCCTTCTGGTAGCGGTGACCATTCACGTCAAGCCACATCGACAAGTTCTGCACATCGCCGACTTCGTCGGTGGTCACCAGCCACGGACCGACCGGGCCGAAGGTGTCGCAGCCCTTGCCCTTGTCCCACTGGCTGCCGCGCTCGAGCTGGTATTCGCGCTCCGACACATCATTGACAACGCAGTAGCCGGCCACATGGGCCAGCGCATCCGCTTGCGACACGTAGCGCGCTCGGCTGCCGATGACGATGCCAAGCTCGACCTCCCAGTCCGACTTGACGGAGCCCTGGGGCAGCACCACCGCGTGGTCGGCACCCACCGCGCAATCGACCGTCTTCATGAAGACGATGGGCTCTTTCGGGATCGGCATGTTCGATTCAGCGGCGTGGTCGGCGTAGTTCAGGCCGATGGCAACGAACTTGGTCATCCCGGTCCAGGGCACCGCCAGGCGGCCCTGGGGCACCACCGGCAGGGCCGTGACGTCCAGCGCGCGCAGGGCGGCAAGCGCTGCCGGCGCCAGCGTGGCGGCGGTGATGTCGGGTATCAGTGCCGACAGGTCGCGGACCTGGCCCTGGCTGTCGAGCAGGCCGGGGTTTTCGTGGCCCTTGGGGCCGTGGCGGAGCAGTTTCATCGTTGGCTTTCGCAGGGGTTGAGAGATGGATTGTTCAGTTGGACCAGCCGCCATCGACGATCTGCGCCGTGCCGGTGGTGAAGGC
Organism: Burkholderiales bacterium; assembly: GCA_031403815.1. Lineage (GTDB taxonomy): Bacteria > Pseudomonadota > Gammaproteobacteria > Burkholderiales > Burkholderiaceae_C > CADEEN01. The sequence goes on from JANNGJ010000057.1 coordinate 2,618, forward strand.
CGATTCGTCGCTGGCCAGGTAGACCGCCAGCGCGGCGATCTCGTCGCTGCGGCCCAGCCGGCCCATCGGCTGGCGCGCAATGTAGCTGGCCTCGACCTGGGCCGGCGTCTGGCCGCTGGCCTGCGCACCGGCGGCGATGCGCTCACGCAGGCTGGGTGACTCGACGGTGCCGGGGCAGATCGCATTGCAGCGGATGCCCCGGGCCACAAAGTCGGCCGCCACCGCCTTGGTCAGGCCGATCACCGCCGCCTTGGTCGCGCCATAGACAAAGCGGTTCGGCGCGCCCTTGATGCTGCTGGCCACCGAAGCCATGTTGATGATGGCGCCGCCGCCGCGCGCGAGCATGGCCGGCAGAAAGGCCTTGATCATGCGGTACTGCGAGCGCACGTTGAGCTCGAAACCGAAGGCCCACTCCTCCTCGGTGCAATCGAGCACTGTTCCGGCGTGAACGAAGCCGGCCCCGTTGAAGAGCACGTCGATGGCGCCAACATCCTGCGCCGCGGCGCTGATGGCTGCCGCATCGGTGACATCGAGCAGGCGGGTGGCGCAACCCGTCTCGGCTGCCAGGCTGTGCAGCAGTGTGGCATTGATGTCGGTGGCGATCACCCGCGCGCCCTCGCGGGCAAAGGCCAGTGCGGTGGCCCGGCCGATGCCCTGGCCAGCAGCAGTCACAAGAGCGGTCTTGCCCGCCAGGCGTGAGGAGGAACTCATGGGTGTGTTTGCTCAGAGTGGGGATCGAAGGATGACAGTGTCGCAGCCACGCCGCGCTCGCGCAGGCTGTGCAGCGCCGGCGCCAGGGCGGCGACCAGGCGCGGCTCACCGGCCAGGTCGCCGAATACCGGCGCGAAGCGGGTGAAATGTTCGGCACGGCTGCGCGCATCGGGCAGCGCATCGCCGTCGCGGTGCAGCGCTTGCAGGGCCGTGGCCAGTGGGTCATCGATGGCGTAGGGCTGGCCAGCCTCGTCATGGCCGCGCAGGAAGTGCAGCCAGGCCGCCAGGGCCAGCGCCAGGTGGTCGATCGGCGCCCCGGCCGCCAGCCGGTCGCGCAGCGTGGCCAGCCAACGCTGGGGCACTTTCTGCGAGCCGTCCACCGCGATCTGGGCGCAGCGATGCGCCAGCGCGGGGTTGGCGAAGCGCTGTAACAACTGCGCGCGGTAGGCCGCGAGATCAAAACCCGCCAGCGCTGCGGCCACGGTGGGCACCACCTCGTCGCGCAGCAGCGCATCGACGAAGCGCGCCAACGCCGGCTGCGCGATGGCGACGTCCACCGTGGCCCAGCCGGCCTGCACGCCGAGGTAGGCGATGGCCGAATGGGCGCCGTTGAGCAGGCGCAGCTTGAGCTGTTCGAAGGGCTCCGTGTGCGTCACGAACTGCGCACCGCCGCGCGACCAATCGGGCCGGCCGGCGACGAAACGGTCTTCCACGGCCCAGGCCAAGAAAGGCTCGGCCACCACGGCGGCGGCGTCAGCCTGGCCCAATGCCTGGCGGGCCGCGGCAAGATCGGCTGCCGTGCTGCGCGGCACGATGCGATCGACCATGCTGTTGGGGAAGCTGCACTCGCGCTCGATCCAGCGCGCCAGACCGGGCGCCACGCGCTCGGCAAACGCCAGCACCAGATCGCGCAAGGTGTCGCCGTTGGCGGGCAGGTTGTCAAGCGACATCAGCGTGAGCGGTGCGCCGCCCGCAGCATGGCGTACTTGCAGGCCGCGCACGATGAAACCGATGGCACTGCGCGGCGCACTGGCGTGGGCCAGGTCGTGGCCGATGTCGGCATGCGCCAAGTTCAGCGCGCGCGTCGCCGGGTCGTGGCAGTAGCCCTTCTCCGTCACGGTCAGGCTGACGATGCGCGTGGCGGCATCGGCGATGCTGGCAACGACGGCGGCAGGCGCCTCTGGCGCGACCGAGCACCCGAGCAGCGAGCCGATCACGCGTGTGGCTGTGCCAGCGCCGTCCTGCAGGCTCAGCGAGTACAGGCCCGCCTGCGGCGCCAGGTTGTCGCGCACCTCGGCATGGCGCAGCGATACACCCGCGATGCCCCAGGTCGGCGCGGCTCCGGCATCGAGGGCGTCGTCGTTGACGGCGGCCAGGTGCGCGCGCGCAAACGCGCCCAGGCCCAGGTGCACGATGCCCACGCTCAGCGCGTCGCGGTCGAAGGCCGGGCGCCGCACGCCGGCCGGCAAGCGGGGCAGCGTCGAGGGCCCCAGGCGCAGCTCATTCATCGCGCCGGCACCGTCCAGAGATAGAGGCGCGAGAGCTTCTCGCGGCCGATCGGCTTGTCGGGCGCCTCGACCGTGACCACGCGGTCGGGCTTCCAGTCGCCCATGTCCCAGTCGTGCGAGACGATGCGCGTGCCCGGTTTCAGCGCCAGCAGCCGGGGCCGCAACTGCAGGTTGACCTCGGGCAGCAGCAATTCCATCAGAAGACAATGGTGGTTCTCCATCGCCACGTACTCACACTGTAAGATCTGGCGAAAGTTTGAC
>JANNGJ010000058.1:0-31852 GCA_031403815.1 Burkholderiales bacterium
GCATGTTGCCAGACCTCTGCAAGCCCGGCCGCAGCGACGCAGCAATCGCGCTCGATGCGCGCCGTGGCGCGGCCTACTCGCTGCGCCGCCGCTTGCGGCCGCGGCCGGCGAAGAGCCGGTCGAACAGCGCATTCGGCAGCAGGCGCATGAGTTTGGCGACCAGGCCCATCTGCCACGGAATCACGCGGTAGCTGGCACCGCGCTCGATGGCGCGAAAGGCGCGCTCGGCAAACTCGGCCGGCTGCAACAGGAAGGGCATTGCATAGCGGTTGCGTGCGGTCAGTGGCGTGGCGATGTAGCCCGGGACCAGGGTGACGACATGCACCCCGGCCTCGCGACACTCGCCGCGCAGGCTTTCACAATAGGCCACCACTCCGGCCTTGCTGGCGCAGTAGGCGCCGTGGCCGGGCAGGCCGCGGATCGCCGCGACGCTGGCAACGCCCACCAGACAGCCGCGGCCGCGCGCCCGCATCGCCGCCACGAAGGGGTGAAAGCTGGCTGCGACACCGACCGTGTTGATGGCCATGGTCTCGCGCATGACGTCCAGGTCGCCCCGGTCTGCGGTATCGATGCCGATGCTGATGCCGGCATTGGCAATCACCACCTCGGGCAGTCCCTGCTCGGCCACACAGCGCTGGCCCGCGGCAACGATGCTGTCGATGTCCTGCACGTCTGCGGCATACACGGCGCAGCGGTCTTCGCCCAGGCCCTGCGCTCGGGCCCAGGCCAGGGTCTCGGCGCTACGCCGCGCCACCAAGGCCAGGCGCCAACCGGCCTGGGCATAGCGCGCGGCCAGGGCCTGGCCGATGCCGCTCGATGCGCCCGTGATGAAGACCAGTGGTGCCGGCGTCTGGGGCGTCATCGCCGCGGCACGTCCAGGCGCGCACGCACCGGCGCGCCGAGCGTGGCGCTGCGTGTCAGGTTGTCGTACTCGATGGCGCCGACGCGCAAATCGCTGCTGCCCTGGCGCAGGCGCACCGGCAGGTGCGAGCGCAGCCGCTCGGTGTTGAAGAAGGCATGCAGGAACTCACTTTCGAACTCGATCGCCGGCTGCGTGCCCAGGCCCTCGCGTACCACCTGCGCCGCGCCGATCAGCTGCACCTCGCTGGCGTCGCCGTTGGTCAGCGCGCGGCTTGCCGTGGCGCGCGTCACGCTGCCGTCAGCGGCCAGCGCGCGGATCGTCACGCCGTCAATCTCCAGCGTGTCGGTGTCGGGGTAATGGCGCATTTTCGTGCCCTGCACCTGCACCCGCAGTTGCCCATCGGCACCGAAGCGTTGCAGCGTGAAGCCCTGCATCATGTAGTCGGGCTCGTGACGGGCGGCCACGTCGGTTGCGGCGACCTCGGGGCGCGGCGCGTTCTGCACCAGCCACCAAGTGCCCAGGGCCAGCAATGCCATCAACAGCAAGGGCAGGTAGGTGGACAGCCACTGGCCCAGGCGCCAGGGCCAGGGTTGGCGCGGCCGCGGCGGCGTGGCCCGCGGGGCGGCTGGCTCGAGCGGCTGCAGCAGGGTGTCGATGTCCACTCAGGCGCCGTCCAGCGTGGTCAGGTGGGCTGCGAGCAGGGGCGCGTAGCGGCCGGCCGCCATCAGCAACAGGTCACAGCACTCGCGCGCTGCGCCGTCGCCGCCGCGTGCGTGGGTGACGTGGTGCGCGACGGCGCGGACCTCAGCGTGTGCGTTGGCCGGCGCGCAGGCAAACGCGGCCCGGGTCATGAGGGGCAGGTCGGGCCAGTCGTCCCCCATCACCGCCAGGTCGGGCCAGTCGAGCGCCAGGCTTTGCAGCAAGGTGGTCGCTGCAGCCAGCTTATCGCGCGCACCATAGACCGCGTGGGGCAGACCGAGGTCGGCCACGCGGCGGCGTACTGCCGGCGAGTCGCGGCCGGTGATCACCAGGGGCGTGATGCCGCCTTGCGCCAGTAGCTTGAGGCCGTGGCCATCGAGGGCGGAGAAGGCCTTGAAAGATTCGCCATGCTCGCCGATGAACAAGCGGCCGTCGGTGAGCACGCCGTCGACGTCGAAGATGGCCGCCTTGAGCCCCAGTCCGCGGCCTTGCGCCTTCAACAGCAGTTCAGGAGGGAAGTGCAGGGCCGCCATCAGATGACCTTGGCCCGCATCAAGTCGTTGGAGTTCAAGGTGCCGAGCAGGCGCCCGTCCGCATCGACCACCAGCACGCTTGTGATGTGGTGCAGCTCCATCAGCTCCGCGGCCTCGACGGCCAAGGCATCGGCGCGGATGCGGCGCGGGTTCGGGTGCATGACATCGCCAGCCACCAGGCTGCGCAGGTCGGCGCCACGCTCGATCAGGCGGCGCAGGTCGCCGTCGGTAAAGATGCCAAGGACCTCGTCGTCCGGGCTGGCCACGGCTGTGAAGCCCAGCCCCTTGCCGGTCATTTCCCGCAGCATCGTCGTGAAGCTGGCGGCCCGGCCGACCCGCGGCAGGGCCTCGCCACTGCGCATCAGGTCGCGCACGTGCAGCAGCAGCTTGCGGCCAAGCGCACCGCCCGGGTGCGAGCGGGCAAAGTCTTCTTCGCGAAAGCCCCGGGCGTCGAGCAGAGCCACGGCGAGCGCGTCACCCAAGGCCATTTGCGCCGTGGTGCTGGCCGTCGGCGCCAGGTTGAGGGGGCAGGCTTCGTGCTCGACGGTGGACTCGATCACCATATCGGCGTGTTGCGCGAGCGTGGACGCCGGCTTGCCGGTCATGGCGATCAGGGGCACGCGCAGGCGTTTGAGCACCGGCACGATGAGGTTGAGCTCGTCGCTCTCGCCCGAGTTGGAGATGGCAATCACAACGTCCTGCGGCGTGACCATGCCCAGGTCACCGTGGCTGGCCTCCGCCGGATGCACGAACATCGCGGGCGTGCCGGTCGAGGCCAGCGTGGCAGCGATCTTGCGCCCGACGTGCCCGCTCTTGCCCATGCCCATCACGACCACCCGACCTTGACAGGTCAACATCGCCCCCACGGCACGCGCAAAACCCGGGCCCAGACGCGCCTTGGCGCCGATCAATGCCGCCGCCTCAATGTCCAGGGTTTGCGCAGCCAGGCTCAAGGCGCGCTGCGCGTCAAACGAAGTGGAGGGCACCGAGGGAGAGATCACTGCAGTCGTGGTTTACTTGGCAATCGATTCTAGGCCGCGCGCTCACCTGCAGCGCTCGGCAGCCTCTGCGCGCCATGGCCTCAACCCTCGAGCTCGTTCTGCTTTACTTGGTCGCCGCAGTGCTTGGCGTGGTGATCTGCCGCTCGTTGAAGTTGCCGCCGATCCTGGGTTACCTGGCGGTCGGCGTGTTGATCGGTCCCAACGCCCTGGCCCTGGCCAAGGACTCCGCCGCGGTGAAGTATCTGGCGGAGTTTGGCGTCGTGTTCCTGATGTTTGTCATCGGCCTCGAGTTCAACCTGCCCAAACTGCGCACAATGCGATCCCTGGTGTTCGGCCTGGGCATGTCGCAAGTGGTGTTGACGATTGCCGGCGCACTGGTCGGCAATGCCCTGCTGATCTGGTTGTTCAGTTTCGCCGCGCGGCCGTGGGAGTTGAGCTTTGCCGGCGCACTGGTGTTGGGCAGTGCCGTGGCCATGTCATCCACCGCCATCGTGGTCAAGCTGATGGCCGACCGTCTTGAGCTCGATTCGGAGCACGGCAAGCGGGTGATGGGCGTGCTGCTGTTCCAGGATCTTGCCGTGGTGCCCTTGCTGGTGCTGATCCCGGCACTCGGCGCGCCGGGCACAGACATGGTGGTCACACTGGGCTGGGCGGCTTTGAAAGCCGCGACGCTGCTGACACTGTTGCTCACCGGCGGCCGGCAAGTGATGCGCTGGTGGCTGACCCTGGTGGCCCGGCGCAAGAGCGAAGAGCTGTTCGTGCTCAACCTCCTGCTGGTCACCCTCGGCTTGTCGTGGCTGACGGAGCACGCCGGCCTGTCCTTGGCGCTGGGCGCCTTTGTTGCCGGCATGCTGATCGCCGAGACGGAATACAAGCACCAGGTCGAGACCGACATCCGGCCCTTCCACGACGTCCTGCTGGGCCTGTTCTTCATCACGATCGGCATGAAGCTGGACTGGCGGCCCGTGCTCGACCAGTGGTTGCTGGTGCTGCTGCTGACCACCGTTCCCGTGCTCGCCAAGGCCGCGCTGGTGGCCGTGCTGGCGCGGGCCTTCGGCACGGCGCCGGGCACCGCCTTGCGCACCGGCCTGTACCTGGCCCAGGCCGGCGAGTTCGGCTTCGTGCTGCTGACCCTGGGCGCCGATGGTGGCCTCGTCGCGCCGCAGTGGGTCAGCCCGGTGCTGGCCAGCATGGTGCTGTCAATGTTGGCCACACCTTTTATCGTGATGTACAGCAACCGCATCGTCGCGCGGCTGTCGTCCACAGACTGGATGCTGCAGTCGGTGGCGCTGACAAGCATCGCCAAGAAGTCGATTGCCAGCGAGGCCCACGTGATCATTTGCGGTTATGGCCGCAGCGGCCAGAACCTGGCGCGCCTGCTTGAGGTTGAGCACATCCCCTACATGGCGCTGGACCTCGACCCGGATCGCGTGCGCCAGGCCGCAGCTGCTGGCCAGAGCGTCGTCTTTGGCGATGCGGCGCGCTTGCGCAGCCTGATGGCGGCGGGCCTGGCCCGCGCCAGTGCGGTGGTGGTGTCGTATCACGACACGGCCTCGGCCCTGAAGATCCTGCAGGTCGTCCACTCGCACGCGCCGCAGGTGCCTGTGGTGGTGCGCACGGTGGATGACACCGACATCGACCGCCTGAAAGCCGCGGGCGCCACCGAGGTCGTGCCCGAAGCCATCGAGGGCTCCTTGATGCTGGCCAGCCATGCGCTGGCCTTGGTCGGCGTGCCGATGCGCCGCGTCATTCGTATCACGCGCGACGCCCGTGACGCCCGCTACGGTCTGTTGCGCGGCTACTTTCATGGCGCCGACGACGACACGGTGGAAGAGTTGCACCAGGCCCGGCTGCTCAGCGTGAGCTTGCCGACGGCGGCCCCCTGCCTCGGCCGACCCTTGGCCGATCAAGCCCTGTTCAGTGTCGGCGTGCAGGTGGTTTCGGTGCGACTGGCCTCGGGCCAGGTGGTGCCGGCGAGCGAGGCGATGCTGCTGGCCGCCGGTGACACCCTGGTGCTGGCCGGTTTGCCCGAGGCCCTCGCGCTGGCCGAAGGCAAGTTGCTGCGCGGATAGCTTGCTGTCCTGAAAGGATCGTTCAACCATGAGCATCGATTTGCAAGACACCAGCAACCCGGCGGCCTACATCCGCGGCCACATCCGCACCGTGCCCGACTGGCCAACGGCGGGGGTGCAGTTCCGCGACATCACGCCCTTGTTGTCCAACCCCAAGGTCTTTCGCGTATTGATCGACCAGTTTGTGCACCGCTATTTCGAGGCCCAACCGCAGGCGATTGCCGGCCTGGATGCGCGCGGCTTCATCATCGGCTCGGTGCTCGCCTACGAGCTCAACGTCGGCTTTGTGCCGATTCGCAAGAAGGGCAAATTGCCGTTCACGACCGTGGCTGAAAGCTACGAACTCGAGTACGGGTCGGCAACAGTGGAGATCCACACCGACGCGGTCAAGCCGGGGGATCGGGTGGTCTTGATCGATGATTTGATTGCCACCGGCGGCACGATGATGGCGGGCAAGCGTCTGCTGGAGCGGCTCGGCGCCACGGTGATTGAAGGCGCTGCAATCGTCGACTTGCCCGAACTCGGGGGCTCGGCAAGGTTGCGCGAGGCCGGGCTGGCGCTCTACACCCTCGTCAACTTCGCCGGCCACTGAGGGCGCACGCGCCCGCGCCCTCCCGGGCTCAGCTGACGGCCAAGCCTTGTTCGATGTTGGCGCGCATGCGCACACCCATCACGGCGGCAGCGGCGCGCACCAGTTCGAGCGCCAGCGGAGGGTTGCGGGCTATCAGCTCTTCAAGTCGCGGGCCACGCAGGGCCCAGACGACGCAGGTGGTCATGGCCTCGACGTTGGCCATGCGCGGCTGATCGCTGAACAGGCCGGCTTCACCGACAACGGAGCCGGCGCGCAAGATGGACAGGCGCGAGACGCCGGGCTTGGCCTGGCTGACGAAGACTTGCAATGTTCCACTTTGCAGCAGGTACATGGTCCGGTCATGGTCGGCCTGCTTGACCAGCAAGTCGCCGGCCCGGATCTCGTGCCGCGTCAGGTAGGTCTGAAAGGCGCGCCATTGCTCGAGCGACAAGCGCGGCTTGAACGCATCGGTGGCGTTGAGCGTGTGAACCGCGTCGTAGAGTTCCTGGAGGTCCATGGGCAAGCCCGTTCGTAAGCCGGCTTGGCTGCGACAACCAAATTGTGAGCGCAGTGGCCCAGCGCTACAACCGCTTGAGCAGGGGGCGGTGGCGCATCACTTGCCGATGCAGAAGCGCCCAAATATTTCGCCCAGCAGGGCGTCAGGACTGACCGTCCCCGTGATCTGGCCCAGCTCGCGGTGGGCCAGCCTCAGCTCTTCCGCCAACAGGTCAAGGGCCGCATCGGCCTGCCCGGCCAGCGCCTGCGCCTGGCCCAGGTGGGCGGCAGTGCGTTGCAAGGCTTGCACATGGCGTGTGCGGGCGATAAAGGCCCCGTCCGGGTCGCCGTGCCAGCCTGCGAGTTCAAGCAGGGCGTGGCGCAGCGCTGCCAGGCCGTCGCCGGTCAGAGCCGACAAGCACAGGCCGTCGTGCACAACCCCGCCTGGCGCCGCATCAAGCTTGTTGAAGACGTGCAGAATCCGGTGGTTCTCGCGCAAGTGCAGGCGCGCAAGGATCGCCGCATCCGCGGCGACATGAGTGGGCTCACTGACGCGCGTCAAGTCGTGCATCAAGATCACGGCGTCGGCGCGCTCGATGGCTTCCCAACTGCGTACCACGCCGATGCGCTCGACCTCGTCGCGAGCTTCGCCCAGATCGCGCAAGCCGGCCGTGTCGATCACATGCACGGGCACCCCTTCGATCTGGATCGTCTGTGCGATCTTGTCCCGCGTAGTGCCGGCGATGGGCGTCACGATGGCCAGCTCGGCGCCGGCCAGGGCGTTCAGCAGCGAGCTCTTGCCCACATTCGGCTGACCCGCCAGCACAACCGTCATGCCCTCACGGAGCAGCGCCCCTTGGCGCGTTCGTGCCAACAGCGTAGTCACCTGGTCCTGCAGGGCGCTCAGACGACCTCGGGCATCGGCACGTTCGAGGAAGTCGATCTCTTCCTCCGGAAAATCCAGCGTGGCTTCCACCAGTGCACGCAACGCCAGCATGCGTTCGGCCAGAGCCTCGATCTCGCGCGAGAACGCGCCGCCCAGGGCACGCGTGGCCGAGCGTGCGGCAGCCTCGGTGCCGGCATCGATCAAGTCGGCCACCGCTTCCGCTTGCGCCAGGTCAAGCTTGCCGTTGAGAAAGGCCCGCTGCGTGAACTCCCCCGGTTGGGCCAGGCGCAGATGACCCGCGAGCGCTGTGCGCGTCTGGGGGTCGAGCTGTGTGGCCACTTCAAGGCAGCGTGCCAGCAACAGTTGCAGCACCACGGCGCCACCATGCGCCTGCAGCTCCAGTACATCCTCACCGGTATAAGAGTGCGGTGCCGGAAAGTGGATTGCCAGAACCTGGTCAATCGGCTCGCCGTGCCCATCACGCAGAGCCACCAGATGGGCCTGCCGAGGCCGCAACGCATGCCCCAACAATGCAGCGACCAACGGCGCGAGCGCACGCCCGGAAATGCGCACGATGCCGACGGCCCCGCGGCCTGGCGCCGTCGCAATCGCGATGATCGGATCTTCAGGCAGCATCAAGGCAGAAGGCACCGCAGGATTGTCGCTGCGGTGCCTTCTGTGGCGTCGGAGGCGTGCCGCGCAACGCTACTTGTTGACGCCGAGTTTCCGGTTGATGTGCCACTGCTGCGCGATCGACAGGATGTTGTTGGTCAGCCAATAAAGAACCAAGCCGGCCGGGAAGAAGAAGAACATCACGCCGAAGATGAGCGGCATCATCCACATCATCTTGGCCTGCATCGGGTCGGCGGGCGTCGGGTTGAGCCAAACCTGGAACAGCGACGACGCCGTCATCAGCACCGGCAAGATGAACCAGGGGTCTTTGGCTGACAGATCGGTGATCCAGCCGATCCAGGGCGCGTTGCGCATCTCGACACTCGACAGCAGCACCCAGTAGAGCGCGATGAAGAAGGGCATCTGGACCAAGATGGGCAGACAGCCGCCCAGCGGGTTGACTTTCTCCTCGCGGTAGATGCGCATCATTTCTTGCTGCATCAGCTGCGGCTTGTCCTTGTAGCGCTCTCGCAGCTCGGTCACCCGCGGGCCGACGGCCTTCATCTTGGCCATCGAGCGGTAGGCGCTGGCATTGAGCCAGTAGAACGCGATCTTGAGCAGCACCACCAGCGCGACGATGGACCAGCCCCAGTTGCCGAGCACCTTGAACAGGTTGTCGAGTAGCCAGAACAGCGGCTTGGCCAGCACGGTGAACCAGCCGTAGTCCTTGACGAGGTCCAGGCCCGGCGCCAGAGCGGCCAGTGTATTTTCTTCCTGGGGGCCGGCAAACAAGGTGGCGTCATGTGTCTTGGTCGCGCCAGCGGCAATTTCACCCAATGGCAAGACCATGGCCACGGAGTAGAGGTTGTTCGAGACCTTGGCAGTGCGGAACTCACGCGGCGTTCCGGTCGGCACGAGCCAGGCGGACGCAAAGTAGTGCTGGACCATGGCCACCCAGCCATCGCTGGCGGCGGTCGCGTGGCCGGTTTTGCCCTTCTCGATGTCCTTGAAGTCGACCTTCTCGAACTTCTTTGCATCCGTGAAGACTGCCGGCCCCGTGAAGGTGAAGTAAAACGAAGACTCTCCACGCGGCGGGTTGCCGTCACGGGCCAGTTGCAGGTAGAGCTGGGCCGCAACCGCCAGCGCGCCGTCGTTGCGGGCTTCGTGGCGCACACCGATGCTGTAGTCACCGCGCTTGAAGCTGTAGGTCTTGGCCAACTTGACCGCGCCTTCGCCGACCGACTCGAAGCGTACTTGCAACTCGTTGGCGCCGTCGGCCAATTTGGTGGCACCCGCGGCGAGTTTCATGGGTGAATAGTGGTTCGGCACCGCGACGCCCGCCTGGGTAGCCACCAGGCCGCTTTGCGCCGCATAGGAGCGCTCTGCGCTTTGGTCGAACAGCAGCACATTGCGCTGCCGATCCTCGACGTCGCTGTGGCGCAGGAGTTCCAGGCGCACCAGGTTGCCGCCGTTGCTGTCGAAGCTGGCCCTGACCAGATCGGTGGTCACTTCGACGACCTCACCTCGGGCAACCGCACCAGCGGCGGCGGGCAATGCGCCTGCAATGGCTGCGGCGGCACCAGCCCCGCCACTTGCCGGGGCCGGGATCCCGGTCGCCGCGGGGGCCGGCACGCCGGCCTGGGACGCCGCGGTTGTTGCTGTGCCCAGCGGTGGCGCTGCTGCTGCTGGCTTAGCGCTTGTCGGGCCGAAGATCGACGGTTGTCCGGTATGTTTGTTCCACGCGTCCCACAGCAGGACGAGCGACATCGTGAAGACCACCCACAACAGGGTGCGACGGATATCGGTCATGAAAGACTCTTGGTCAAGGGGTTCGGTGGGGATGCGACAGGCGGCACGGGGTCCAGGCCGCCGTGGCACCAAGGGTGGCAACGCAACAGGCGCCGCATACCAAGGTAGCTGCCTGTGGTGGCGCCATGGCGCTCCAGCGCCTCCAGGGCATAGAGCGAGCAGGTCGGCTCAAAGCGGCAAGCGCTGCCGAGCCAGGGGCTCAAAAAGAATCGATACGCGCGCACCGGACAGGCGAGCGCGCGCCGCGGCCAGAGCCTGAGCGACGCGGCCCTCACGCCACCACCGCGTTAGCGAAGACCTGGGCCAGCTCAGCACGCGCAGCGAGCCGCAAAGCCGGCGACGCGGCGCTCGGATAGAGGCGCGGATCAAACGGGGCGCGCAAACGCAGCACCCACTGGCCGCAAGGCAGCCGACTTTGGTGCAGATCGGCCTGAGCGCGCATCTGGTGCTTGATAAGGCTGCGTGTCACGGCGCGCCGCGCGTGCCGCTTCGGAACCACCAAGCCAAGCCAGCACTGGCGTGGTGTGGGGTTGTTATCCACAGCAAGGGCCTGTTTTGGTGCGACATCTGTTGATAACTCTGGTACAACTGCTGCGCTTACGCGCCCGACTGCCGACTGTGGGTCTGCCGCCAAGTGATGCAGCACGAAGTGCGGGTTTTTTGCCAGCGCCACAGCGCTCAGGGCCGCCGCGAAATCGCAGCTCTTGAGACTGAGCCAAGGCAAGCGTTTCGGCAAGCGCTTGTGTGCGCCTGCCTGCAAGATCAAGCCGGCGGGGCTCACGGCGTCGGGCCGCCCGACCGGCGCCACTGCGTTCAGACGGCCAAACGCTTGCGCCCCTTGGCGCGGCGGGCAGCGATCACGGCGCGGCCGCCGCGGGTCTTCATGCGCACGAGAAAGCCGTGGGTGCGGGCGCGTCGGGTCTTCGAGGCTTGGTAGGTGCGTTTCATGGCGGGGCCTGGGCAAAGGTGAACGGAAATCAGGGAAACCCGCGATTACAACAAGAAAGGCGTCGATGGTCAATGCGGCTCCGCTTGGGCGTGCAACCGCGCTGCGGGGCAGCGCCTCAAGCGAACTGTGGATAAGTGCTATTTTCAGGCCGCTGTTCGACTACACTCCCGCCGCTCTAGAAGAACTTGTCCACAATGAGCGAATCCCTCTGGCAGCGCGGCTGCGCACAACTCGCTGCGGAACTGCCTGAACAACAATTCAACACCTGGATTCGGCCTTTGCCGCCGGGTGAGGTGAGTCCGGTGGCCGACGCCAACGGCTCGACGGTGATCTTGTTGCGCGTTCCCAATAGATTCAAGCTGGACTGGATCCGCTCGCAATACGCCGCGCGGATTGAAGGTGTGCTGAGCGGCCTGGCGGGCGGCCCCGTGAAGTTGGACCTGCAGCTGGCGCCGCGGGACGCCAGCGCGCCCCCCTCGGCGGCCACTTTGCCTGCCGGCACCAATGCCATCGGTGTTGCGGGTGCTAACGGCGTCAATGCGCACCCCCGCCCGGCGTCCGGTGGCACGCGCTTGAACTCGACCCCTTTGCCGCAGCACCGCCTGAATGCCGCCTTGACCTTTGACACCCTGGTTGCAGGCCGGGCTAACCAGATGGCGCGCACGGCGGCCCTGCACGTGGCGGGGGCGCCTGGCCAGATGTACAACCCATTGTTCATCTATGGCGGCGTTGGTTTGGGCAAGACCCACCTGATCCACGCTGTTGGTAATGCCTTGCTCAAGGACCGGCCCGACGCGCGCATCCTGTACTTGCATGCCGAGCAGTTCATCAGCGATGTGGTCAAGAACTATCAGCGCAAGACCTTCGACGAGCTCAAGGCCAAGTACCACTCTCTGGACCTGCTGCTGATCGACGACGTGCAGTTCTTCGCCGGCAAAGACAGGACACAGGAGGAGTTCTTCAACGCCTTCGAGGCGCTGTTGACCAAGCGTGCGCACATCATCATGACCAGCGACACGTACCCCAAGGGCCTGGTCGACATCGATGAGCGGCTGACCAGCCGCTTCGACGCAGGCTTGACGGTAGCCATCGAGCCGCCTGAGCTGGAGATGCGGGTCGCGATCCTGATTCGGAAATCGGAGGCCGAGGGCTCCCCCATGCCCGAGGACGTTGCGTTCTTCGTGGCCAAGAATGTTCGCGCCAACGTGCGCGAACTCGAGGGTGCCCTGCGCAAGGTGCTGGCTTACTCTCGCTTCTCGCAGAAAGAAATCAATATCGCCTTGGCCCGTGAGGCGCTGAAGGATTTGCTGTCGATCCAGAACCGGCAGGTCTCGGTCGAGAACATCCAGAAAACCGTCGCTGACTTCTACAAGATCAAAGTCGCCGACATGTACAGCAAGAAGCGGCCCGCCAGCATTGCGCGGCCAAGGCAGATCGCGATGTACCTGGCCAAGGAAATGACGCAGAAAAGCCTGCCGGAGATTGGCGACAACTTTGGTGGTCGTGACCACACAACCGTGTTGCACGCCGTGCGCAAGATTGGTGGTGAGCGGCAGAAAAACACAGAGCTGAATCAGCAGCTGCACGTGCTCGAACAAACGCTCAAGGGGTGAACACGATGTCAAGTCACAAACCTGGGGACAACTTTGGCGCAACGCAGGAGTCATCCACAGGCAAGCGCTCCAGAACAAAGTTGTTGTAGTCAACGCATTGTGCAAAGAGGCTGCCTGCACACAGGGTTGGTCGCGGGCTAAGCCTTTGATTTCTCAGGCGAAAATAGCCTTCTCCACAAAAACAGTGGGGCTCTACTAACACTACCAATCAGTTCAGGTACTAAAGAGGAAGACAACATGATCGTGCTCAAGGCGGCGCAAGAAAAACTGCTCGGTGCATTGCAAGCCGTGGCTGGCATCGTCGAGCGTCGGCATACGCTGCCGATCCTGGCCAATGTGCTGCTGCGCAAGACGGCAGGCCAAATCGAGTTCACCACCAGCGATCTGGAAATCCAGGTGCGTACCGAGGCCGAGCTGGGGGGCGACACGGGCAATTTCTCGACCACGGTGGGAGCGCGCAAGTTGATCGACATCCTGCGCACGCTCCCGGCCGACCAGGTCGTGACTCTCACGTCAACGCAGAACAAGCTGACCCTTCAAGGCGGCAAGAGCCGATTCACGCTTCAGACCTTGCCCGCCGAGGACTTCCCTCTGGTCAATGAAGCGGTCGATTTCGGGCCGGCGTTTGCCGTACCGCAGAAGACCTTGCGTGGCCTGATCAACCAGGTTCACTTTGCCATGGCGGTGCATGACATCCGCTACTACCTCAACGGCATCCTGTTCATCGCGGAAGGGCAACTGCTGACCCTTGTCGCGACAGACGGCCACAGGTTGGCCTTGGCCCAGGCCACGCTCGAAGTCGACATGCCCAAGCAGGAAGTGATCCTGCCGCGCAAGACGGTGCTCGAAATGCAACGCCTCTTGAAGGACGAGGACACCCCGATCGAAATGCGCTTCGCGGGCAACCAAGCCAAGTTCGCCTTTTCGGGCATGGAGTTCGTCACCAAGCTGGTCGAAGGCAAGTTCCCCGACTACAACCGCGTGGTACCGAAGAACCACAAGAATGCCGTCATCCTGGGCCGCGTGCCGCTGCTGTCGAGCTTGCAACGCGCCGCCATCATGACGAGCGAGAAGTTCAAGGCTGTGCGCGTGAACATCGAGCCCGGCACGCTGCGCATTTCATCGTCCAACGCCGACCAAGAAGAGGCCAAGGAGGAACTTGAGATTGATTACGCTGGCGATGCCATCGAGATCGGTTTTAACGTCACCTATCTGATCGACGCGCTGGCCAACGCGAACGTCGAAATGGTCAAGCTCGAGTTGCAGGACACCAGCTCAAGCGCATTGTTCACCTTGCCAGAGCAGCCCGGGTTCAAGTACGTCGTGATGCCGATGAGGATCTGAGCAGGGCTCAGAACTTTATCGGCCTTGCCGTAGCTTGCGTACCCCCTGCCCCCGCCGAGAGGGGGTTTCAGTCAGGCAGACAACCGGCCGCCCAGCGGCTTAGAAATCAATGAGCGAACCTCAACCGATCACGCCCCAGCAACACTCCGACGCCTACGGCGAAGGCTCGATCCAGATCCTCGAAGGCCTGGAAGCCGTGCGCAAACGCCCCGGCATGTACATAGGCGACACGTCCGACGGCACCGGCCTGCACCATCTGGTGTTCGAAGTCGTCGACAACTCCATCGATGAATCGCTGGCCGGGCATTGCGACGACATCGTCGTCACGATCCACACCGACAACTCGATCAGCGTCACCGACAACGGCCGGGGCATCCCGACGGGTGTGAAGATGGACGACAAGCACGAGCCCAAGCGCAGTGCCGCCGAGATCGCGCTGACGGAACTGCACGCCGGCGGCAAGTTCAATCAGAACAGCTACAAGGTTTCAGGCGGCCTGCACGG
This sequence comes from Burkholderiales bacterium, assembly GCA_031403815.1. Classification (GTDB taxonomy): domain Bacteria; phylum Pseudomonadota; class Gammaproteobacteria; order Burkholderiales; family Burkholderiaceae_C; genus CADEEN01. The sequence continues at coordinate 13,951 of JANNGJ010000058.1, forward strand.
CGTGGGCGTGAGTTGCGTCAACGGCCTGTCGAAGTGGCTGCGCCTGACGGTGCGCCGCGACGCCAAAGTTCACTTCATGGAGTTTCGTCAGGGCATCCCGCAGGACCGCCAGGTCGAGCAACGCGACGGCTTTGACATCAGCCCGATGAAAGTCACTGGCCAGACCGAGAAGCGCGGCACAGAGGTTCACTTCCTGCCCGATCTGGAAATCTTCTCGAACATTGATTTCCACTACGACATCATCGCCAAGAAGTTGCGCGAGCTGAGCTTTCTCAACAACGGCGTAAAGATCCGCCTGGTTGATGAGCGCAACAATAAGGAAGACACCTTCGCCTTCGCCGGCGGGGTGAAAGGCTTCGTCGCCTTCATCAACACCGGCAAGAAGGTGCTGCACCCGACTATCTTCGGCGCCATCGGCGAGAAGCAGAGCGACCAGGGCACGACGATCACCACCGATGTAGCGATGCAGTGGAACGACGGCTACAGCGAAAACGTGCTCTGCTTCACCAACAACATTCCGCAGCGCGACGGTGGCACCCACCTGACGGGCCTGCGCGCGGCAATGACGCGGGTGATCAACAAGTACATCGACGACAACGAACTGGCCAAGAAGGCAAAGGTCGAAGTGACGGGCGACGACATGCGCGAAGGCCTGTGCTGCGTGCTGAGCGTGAAGGTGCCCGAACCGAAGTTCAGCAGCCAGACCAAGGACAAGCTGGTCTCCAGCGAAGTGCGCGGCCCGGTCGAAGACGTCGTGAGCAAGGCCCTCACTGACTACCTGCTAGAGAACCCGGTCGACGCCAAGATCATCTGCGGCAAGATCGTCGATGCAGCCCGTGCGCGCGAGGCCGCGCGCAAGGCGCGTGAGATGACACGCCGCAAAGGCGTGCTCGACGGCATGGGCCTGCCCGGCAAGCTGGCCGATTGCCAGGAGAAAGACCCGGCGCTGTGCGAGATCTATATCGTCGAGGGTGATTCGGCCGGTGGCTCCGCAAAGCAAGGCCGCGACCGCAAGTTCCAGGCGATCTTGCCGTTGCGCGGCAAGATCCTCAACGTCGAGCGCGCGCGCTACGAAAAGCTGCTCACCAGCAATGAAATCCTGACCCTGATCACGGCCTTGGGTACCGGCATCGGCAAAGGCATGGGCGGCGACGACTTCAACCCCGACAAGCTGCGCTACCACCGCATCATCATCATGACGGACGCGGATGTGGACGGCGCCCACATCCGCACCCTGCTCTTGACCTTTTTCTACCGCCAGATGCCCGACCTGGTCGAGCGCGGCCACATCTACATCGCGCAGCCGCCGCTGTACAAGGTCAAGCATGGCAAGACCGAGCAGTACCTGAAAGACGGTCACGAACTCGACGCCTACCTGATGCGCGTGGCGCTGGATGGCGCGGCGGTGCTGCCGGGCGTCGACAAACCCGCGATCAGTGGCAGCGCGCTGGAAGAACTGGCGCGGCAGTATGTGCTGGCCAACAATGTCATCGTGCGTCTGGCTAACTGGATGGACATCGAAGCCCTGCGTGCGATTTCCGACGGCCTGGTACTCGACCTCGACACTCTGGCCAGTGCGCAAATCAGCGCCACCGGGCTGGCGGCGGCACTGCACGACGCCGAAGTCGAAGCCGCTTACGACGCCCGCACCGACAAGCACGTGCTGCGCATCGGCCGCCGCCAGCACGGCAATCTCAAGACCAGCGTCATCACAGCCGACTTTGTGCATGGTGCGGACTACGAAGCGCTGGCGCGCGCCGGCTTGACTTTCAAAGGCTTGCTTGCCGCCGATGCGACCGTGCGGCGCGGCGAGGGTGAGCGGCAAAAAGAGTTGAAGGTGGGTGACTTTCGCGCCGCGATGGCGTGGTTGATGAGCCAGGCTGAAGGGGCGGTCGGGCGCCAGCGCTATAAAGGGCTGGGCGAAATGAACCCGGTTCAGTTGTGGGAGACGACTATGGACCCAGCAGTGCGCAGGCTGCTCAGAGTCCAGATCGATGACGCCATCGAAGCTGACCGCGTCTTCACGATGTTGATGGGCGACGAAGTCGAACCCCGCCGCGATTTCATTGAAAGCAACGCTTTGCGCGCTGCCAACATCGACGCCTGATTCAACGGGTGTTGGTCCCGAAGAAGTGGCGGAAAACGTCGGGCTCGACGATTTCGCGCGAGTCCAGGCCGCCCAACTCGGTCTCACAAAGCGGTGCCGACGGCATGAGCGGATCGAGGGCGCCCGGCATGGTCTCAATCCAGACCGGTGCAAATGAGGGCTCACTGCGCAAGCGAGCGCCGGCTTCGGCAACCAGATCGGCGGCGATCGTGTAGGACCCAGCGGGCACGTGGCGACGCAAGACTACGTCGCCGAGTGACGGCAACTCTTCCCACTCGAACGGCTCGGCGGGGTTGCGGCGGGCGTCGTACTCGGTGCGGGCGTAAGCGGTCATGGGGGCCTCTGGTTCAAATCGATGTGTGAACTATCGGCTGCCGGCGCTTTGGTATGAACCGAAAAAGAGGCACATGCGCATGGCATTTCGGCGCCGGCAACCGCCGCTTTGTCCGCCACCGCCGCAGCGCAAGCGCGGGCAAATCACAACCGGCTGGTCAGTCCATCCCGCGAATGCGGATAGACCACCGGGGACTGATTCGGCCATAGTAAGGGAATGTTCATCCGCGCCCGCCCTTGCGCACAGGCCCGTATGCCGTCGATGCGGCAGCCTGGCCTCAACCCGCGTCTGCCGATCACCCCAGCCCGGCGCGAGACCCCGCGCGGCGCCCCCGCGCCCACCACCGCGCCGCGGGTTGCGCCGGCGGATACCGGGGCAGTCTCGGTGCCGGGCGGGTTCCATGAATCCAGCTACGAACTGCAGCATGGGATGCAGATCACGGAGTCAGCCTGGCCGGACGACGTGACCGTGCCTGGGCGCCTCGGCGAACACTGACGCGGCACACTGACCCGGCAGCCTCGCGGCCAGCGTCGCCCCGCTACATCGCTGCCGCCAGGCGCGTACCCTGGTCAATAGCCCGCTTGGCGTCCAGTTCGCCGGCTTCGAACGCACCGCCAATCAGCCGCAGCTTGACGCCAGCCGCCGCCAACGGCGCTTCCAGTTCCCGCAAGGGTTCCTGGCCGGCGCAGAGCACGATGGTGTCGCAGGCGATCACGGTGCTGTCGCGCCGGTCGCTGCCAAAGCTCACGAACAGCCCCAGGGCGCCGTCGAGCGTGCCGATGCGCTCGTAGTTGACGCCGGCAATCATCTCAACCTTCTTCATCTTCAGTGCGCTGCGGTGGATCCATCCCGTGGTCTTGCCCAAGCCGGCGCCCAGTTTGCCGGGCTTGCGCTGGAGCAAGGTGACCTCGCGCGCCGCCGCGGTGGGCGCCGGCCGCACCACACCGCCGCGCACCGACCCAGGGTCCACGACACCCCATTCCTGCATCCAGGCAGCCAGGTCGAGGGCCGATGACGGGTGATCGGGGTCGTGGACCAGGAACTCCGCGACGTCAAAGCCGATACCGCCGGCGCCGACGATGGCCACTCGGCGACCGACCGGCGCGCGCTGCAGGATGGCGTCGATGTAGCTGATCACGCCCGGCGTTTCCTGGCCGGGGATTCGCGGGTTGCGCGGCGAAACGCCGGTTGCCAACAGCACTTCGTCGAAGCGCTCACGGATCATTTGCTCAGCACCGACCCGCGCACCCAGGTGCAGATGCACGCCGGTACGCTCAAGCTGGCGGCCGAAGTAGCGCAGCGTCTCCTGGAACTCCTCCTTGCCGGGGATGCGCTTGGCCAGGTTGAACTGGCCGCCGATTTCGGCGGCCGAGTCATACAGGTGGACTTCATGGCCGCGCTCTGCCAGGGTGGTTGCGGCGGCCAGCCCGGCTGGCCCGGCGCCGACGACGGCGAAGCGCTTGCGCTGCACAGCGCGGCGGATCAGCAGGGTCGTCTCGTGCCCAGCGCGGGGGTTGACGAGACAACTGGCGAGCTGGTTCTTGAAGGTGTGGTCGAGGCAGGCCTGATTGCAGGCAATGCAGGTGTTGATTTCATCCGCGCGGCCGGCGGCGGCCTTGGCCACGAACGCCGGGTCGGCCAAAAAGGGCCGCGCCAGGCTGACCAGGTCGGCGCAGCCATCGGCCAACACCTGTTCACCCACCTCGGGCGTATTGATGCGGTTGCTGGTCACCAGTGGGATAGTGATGCCGACGGCACGCAGCTCATCGCGCAACTTCTTGGTCACCCAGGCAAAGGCCGCGCGCGGCACCGAGGTGGCGATGGTCGGCACCCGCGCCTCATGCCAGCCGATGCCGGTGTTCAGCATGCTTGCCCCCGCAGCAGTCACGGCTTTGGCCAACTGCACCACTTCGGGCCAGCTGCTGCCGTCAGGGATCAGGTCGATCAGACTGATGCGGTAGATCAGGATGAAGTCGGGCCCAACCGCCTCACGCACGCGGCGCACGATCTCGACTGCCAGTTGCATGCGGTTTTCATAAGCACCGCCCCATGCGTCGGTGCGGTGATTGGTGTGGGTGACGAGGAACTGGTTGATGAAGTAGCCTTCGCTGCCCATCACCTCGACGCCGTCATACCCGGCCTCGCGGGCCAGCACAGCGCAGCGCACGAAGGCGCGAATCTGGCGCTCGATGCCGCGCGCCGACAGTTCGCGCGGCGTGAACGGCGAGATGGGGCTCTGGATGCGTGATGGTGCGACGCACAACGGCGAGTAGCCGTAGCGCCCGGTGTGCAGGATTTGTAAAGCGATCTTGCCGCCCTCGGCATGAACCGCGGCCGTGACTTCGCGGTGCCGCCGCGCTGCGCCGTGCGTGGCCAGCGTGCCGGCAAAGGGCTTGGCCCAGCCCTCGATGTTGGGTGCGAAGCCGCCGGTCACCATCAGCCCCACGCCGCCACGCGCTCGCTCGGCGTAGAACGCGGCCATGGCTGGGAAGTGCCTGCGGCCATCTTCGAGTCCGGTGTGCATCGATCCCATCAACACACGGTTGGCGAGCCGGGTGAACCCGAGGTCGAGGGGGGCAAGTAGGTTCGGGTAGGCGGTGGGCACGGGCGGACTTTCGCAGGGGAGTGTTGTAGACAGCAGACGCCAGTCTAGGGGCCATGGCCCCCGAGATTCCCCCTTTGGGGTGATTGAGTCTCGCGGGCGCGGCAGTGAAGATGCGAGCCAAGCCGACTCGCAGCCCCATCACCATGCTTAACCGGATCCTTCTCGCCTTGCACCGCCGCTGGCCCCGCGCCGCCGCCCAGGCGGCAGTCCACCCGTGGAGCAATGAAGACTTCAGTTGGCACAGCTCGAGCTTTGAGCTGGCTCGGGGGCTTGAGGTCATCGAACATCGCGATGCCGCCCTGGCGGTGTTTGTCGACACCATGCCCGCCTTCCAGCGTGCCGAGGCATGATCACGCCGTCGGTCAACAACTTGGCGAGGTCAAGATGGTCAAAGCAGTCTGGAAAGGTGTGGTCCTCGCTGAGAGCGACGACACCGTGGTGGTTGAGGGCAACCACTACTTTCCCGAAGCCAGCCTGAAGCGCGAGTACGTCAGCTTCAGCAATCACCGCACGGGCTGTGCGTGGAAGGGCCAAGCCCACTACTACAGCCTGTTCGTCAACGGCGAGATGAACCCCGACGCGGTCTGGTACTACCCCGAGCCGAGCGAAGCCGCCGCTCAGATCAAGGGCCGCGTTGCCTTCTGGAAGGGCGTGACGGTTTCCTAGACTGCCAGACGGCCAGCCCGGAAGTCTTCGACCGCCTGGACAAGTTCCTGCTGGGTGTTCATCACAAATGGCCCGTGCTGCGCAATCGGCTCGTTCAGCGGCCGGCCTGCGATCAGGAGCAAGCGCGTGGGTTCGCCGGCTGCCGTGACGCGAATGCCGTCCCCCTGGTTGGCCAGGATGGCCATACGCTGCTGCGGTACGGTGTGCGCGCCAATCGCCACCGCACCTCGATAAACATAGACGAAGGCGTTGTGTTCGGCGGGCAGCGGCTGCTCGAAGGAAGCGCCCGCAGCGAGGTGAACGTCGAGGTACAACACGGACGTACCCGCGCGCTGCACCGCCCCCGCAACGGCGTGGCTGGCGCCAGCGATCACGCGCACCGTCACACCGGCGTCATGCCACTCCGGCAGCTCGGCACTTTGCAAGTCGAGGTACCAAGGCGCCGTCATCTTGTCCCGGGCCGGCAGGTTGAGCCAGAGCTGAAATCCCTCCATCAGGCCGTCGGATTGCTCGGGCAACTCACTGTGGATGACACCGCGGCCCGCGGTCATCCACTGCACGCCGCCGCTTTGCAGCAAGCCCTCGTTGCCAGCCGAATCGCGGTGCCGCATGCGGCCGGCGAGCATGTAGGTCACGGTCTCGAAGCCGCGGTGCGGATGATCCGGGAAGCCGGCGATGTAGTCGCCGGGCTGGTCACTGCCGAAGGCATCGAGCATCAGGAAGGGGTCGAGCCGGCGCCGCAGGTCTTGCGTCAGCACGCGCGTCAGCTTGACGCCGGCGCCGTCACTTGTGGCGCGGCCGGCCACCAGCCGCTCGACGGGGCGGGGGTGGGAAACAGGGGTGGAGGCGGGGGTGGGGGCGGGGGTGCTCATGGCGTCACTTTAGGGCCGCCCCCCGCCGGGCGCGTTGCGCGCGCCTGAATGCAGCCGGCAAAGCTTTTCGCTACCCTCGGCGGGTGACTGCTGTCAAAGCCACCCCCATCGCCGCCGCCATCACCGCGAGCCATCGGCGCCGCCTGCGCGAGATCTGGCGCTCGGCAGGTTGGCCCTGTCAGGATATGGTCGAGGTCGAACTGATCAGTGCGGGCTTGTTAGAGCGCCAGCGCGATGGCGCCGGCCGTGAGACCCTGCGTGTCAGCGACGCAGGCCTGGCCGTGATCGCCGCCACCTTGCAGACCAACCGGGCCGTGCGCGATCGCCATGAAGCCTTGGTGGCGCGGGTGGCATTGCAGCTGCAGCGGGCCGGGCGTATCGCCTGGCGCGGCCTGTCGCTGCGGGCCCAGGTGGCTGACGCCGACCGGGCCAACGGCCAGCGCTGGCAAAGCGCCATGCCCGACGTTTTTTCCGTGCGCCACACCACCGTGGCGGGCTACTTGCAGTCGGCTGTGCACGAGATCAAGGTGCGCCGCGCCGACCTGCTGTCTGACCTGCGCAAGGCCGACAAGCGGGCCGCTTACCTTGGCATGGCCGGCGAGTGCTGGTACGTGCTGGCCGCAGGCATCGCGGAGCCCGACGAAGTGCCGGCCGACTGTGGTGTGTTGCTGGCGCACGGCGACGACTTCGCCGAGCTGGAGCTGGCGCGTCCTGCGCCAGCACGCACCATGCCCTTCGAAGCGGGCCTGCCGTTCGCGGTCTGGATGGCGCTGGCCCGGGCCACGCCGGTGCCCTGGCCTGACGATCCGATCCAGCGCTGGTTGGGCGAGCCGATCAATGACCTCGGCGCATGACAGCGTGGGCCGGCGCACAATCGCGGCCTGCCGCACTAACGCCGTGGCGCGACCGACCAGGAGAAGCGCATGCACCGTCGCCTCAAGCATTTGATCGCCGCCGCCACCGTGCTGCTCGCGGCCCCGTGGGCGGCGCTGGCTGCCGCGCCCGGCTTGCCTTCGAAGAATGTGGCGTGGCTGGCCGCGGCCACCGATGCCGACATCGACCGCGCCTTTGCCCAGGCCAAAACCCAGGCCAAGCCGGTCCTGCTTTACTGGGGCGCCACTTGGTGCCCGCCCTGCAACCAGCTCAAAGCCACCTTGTTCAATCGGCAGGACTTCGCGGCTCAGAGCAAATCCTTCGTCGCCGTGCATGTCGACGGTGACCGCCCGTCGGCGCAGAAGCTCGGCGCACGCTTCAAGGTGGGCGGCTACCCAACCATGATCCTGTTCACCGCCGCTGGCAGCGAAATCACGCGCCTGCCCGGCGAAGCCGATGCGCCCCAGGTTATGGCCCTGTTGCAGGCCGGGTTGGCGGGTGGCCGACCCATCTCTGCCGTGCTGGCCGAGGCCCGCGCCGACAAGCCGATCAGTGCCAACGAGTGGCGCATGCTGTCCTTTCACTCCTGGGAAATCGACGAGAGTGGCCTGGTGGCGCGAGCCGACCGCCCCGCAGTGCTGACCGAGTTGGCGAGCAAGAGTCAGGCGCACGCTGATACCGAGGTGACAACGCGCCTGTGGCTCAAGGCTTTGGCCGCCAGTGACGAAGGCAAAGGCGTCAAGCCTGACGCTGCCTTGCGCCAACGGGTGCAAGGCGTATTGACCGATCCGAACCTGGCGCGCACCCACATGGACGTGCTGATCGGCGGTGCGAGTGACATCGTCAAAGTGCTGAGCGCTGACGACAGTGCCGACCGTCCCGTGTTGGTGAAGCAGTTCGATATGGCGCTGCTGCGCCTGCAGGCCGACGCCAGCCTGTCGCGCGGTGACCGCGCGAGTGCGCTGGGCGAGCGGGTCGCGCTGGCGCGCCTGGGCCAGCCCAAAGAGGCGACGAAGCCTTCGCTGCCGGCTGCGCTGGTGCAGGAAGTGCGCACGGTCTCGGCGCAGATGGACCGCGAGATCACCGACCCCTATGAGCGCATGGCGGTCATCACCGCCGCGGCCCACATTCAAGGCCAGGCCGGCCTGTGGGACGACAGTGATGCCCTGCTCAAGGCCAACCTTGCCAAGAGCCACTCGCCCTACTATTTGATGAGTCAGCTCGGCGGCAACGCCAGAAAGCTCGGCAAGAAGGAGGAGGCGCTGCGCTGGTACCAGCAGGCCTATGACAAGAGCGAAGGCCCGGCAACGCGCCTGCAGTGGGGCGCGGGGTACATCGGCGCGTTGGTGGACCTGGCGCCCGCAGACGCGGCGCGCATCGAGAAGGCGGCGACCCAGGTTTTTGCCGATGCTGCCAAGGACCCCGGTGCCTTTCACGACCGCAGCGCGCGCTCCTTGCAGCGGGTCGGCAAGCGCCTGCAGAGCTGGAGTAGCGATGGCCAACATGCGGCCTCGATGAAGCGCCTGCAAGCCAGGCTCGACAGCCTGTGCACGCGCGTCGGTGCGTCCGAGAAGGCGGCCTGCCAAACTTTGCTGCAGGCCAAGACCTGAAGCGCTCAGAGCCCCCAAGACGACCCAATACCCACGATGCCACGCGCCATCCTCGACGAAGCCCACATCCACCCCGCCATTAGGGCCCGCGTGGCCAACCACCATGCCGACATCGTCCAGGCGGTGCAGCGCGCCGTGGCCGAGCACGCCGTGGTCGTGGTCGGGATGGGCCAGAACCCGCACCCCAAGCGCGCCCGCCGTGCCCTCGATGCTGCCGGCGTGGCCCACCATGACCTCGACCACGGTAGCTACTTCGGCGGCTGGCGCGAGCGCAATGCCCTGAAGCTGTGGTCCGGCTGGCCCACCTTGCCCATGGTCTTCGTGCGCGGCAGCTTGGTTGGCGGCGCCAATGACTTGATCAAGCTGATCGACAGCGGCGAATTGAAACGCCTGCTGGCCTGAGGGCGCTGTTCGCCGCCGTCGGGGGCCGTTCGCCGCACGGTGCCGGCGATTCATCCCGCGCCGCCGGCGCGGCGCCGCAGGGCGCGATGACAATGCGCGCCATGCCAAAAACCTTGCTCTCCAGACGCAGTCCCTGGGCCCTCGCGCTGGCCCTCGCCGCGGTCCTGTTGCCCCAGGCGACGTCCGCTGCGACCGCCGAGCCGGTGGCGTGCCGCCTGCGCGGCATCGAACACGAGGCGCTGTGCGGCAACTTACAGCGAGCGCTGGACCCGGCGCTACCCCAGGGCGTGCAGATCAGCGTTCACTACGCCGTCCTGCCGGCCCTGGCCCGCAACAAGCGGCCCGACCCGGTCTTCTTCTTCGCCGGCGGGCCGGGCCAGAGCGCGATCGAGATTGCGCCCCAGGTGGCGGCGATGCTGGCGCGCTTTTCCAACCGCCGCGACATCGTCCTGATCGATCAGCGCGGCACCGGCCGCAGCGCACCGCTGCTCTGCGACCCCGACGACCCCAGCCAAGCGCTGGCCGAGTTGTTTTCGTTCGAGCGCCAGCGCGAGCGCGTGGCGGCCTGCCTCACGCGCTTGAAGGCGCTGCCCTATGGCGACCTGCGCTTTTTCACCACGACCCTGGCGATGCAGGACGCTGACGCGGTGCGCGAAGCCCTTGGCGCCGAGCGCATCAACCTGATCGGGGCGTCCTACGGCACGCGCGCTGCGTTGGAGTACCAGCGCCTGTTCCCGGCCCGGGTCCGGCGTGCCGTGATCGACGGCGTTGCGCCGCCCGACATGGTTTTGCCGGCCTCGTTCTCGACCGACAACCAGGCCGCGCTCGACGCGCTGTTCACGGCCTGCGAGGCCGACAAAGCCTGTGCCGCCCGCGAGCCCCAGTTGCGCGAACGCTGGCGCGGCTGGCTGGCCTCGCTGCCGCGCACGGTGTCACTGCGCCACCCGCTGACGGATCGCAGAGAGAGCCTGACGCTGACGCGTGACACGATGCTGGGCCTGGTGCGTGGCCCGCTGTACGTGCCGACCCTGAGCGCGGCCCTGCCCGCAGCCATCGGCCAGGCCACGCAAGGACGCCTTGATGCGCTGGCCGCCTTGGCGCAGTCGCTGGGCGGCCGGCGCGGTATGTCAATGGCGGCAGGCATGCACTTCTCCGTCGTCTGTGCCGAAGATGTCCCGCGCCTTGCGGCGGCGACCGACAAGCCCGGCAGCGACTTCGGCGACAGCTTTGCGGCGCTGTACCGCGAGACTTGCGCGGCTTGGCCACGCGGCGATGTCGCAGCGCCCTTCTACACCTTGTCGCCCGCGCCCGCGGCAACCTTGGTTCTGTCGGGCGGCATCGACCCGGTGACGCCACCGCGCCATGGCGAGCGCGTCGCCAAGGCCTTGGGCGTCAAGGCGCGTCACGTGGTGGTGGCCAACGCCGGCCACGGCGTGATGGCGCTGGGCTGCATGCGCGACGTGCTATTCCGCTTTGTCGATGCGCCGAGCGACGATGACGCCTTGAAGGTCGAAACGGGCTGCGCCGCGGCGATTCCGCGTCCGCCCATGTTTTCCCTGCCCGGGGCCGCGCAATGATCGAGGTCCAGCAACTCGCGAAGCGCTTCACGCAGGGCCGCGGCAAAAAGATGCGCACGGTGCAGGCCGTTGACGGTGTGAGCTTCAAGGCGGCCGATGGCCGCATCACCGGCTTGCTCGGCCCCAACGGCGCCGGCAAGACGACCACACTGCGCATGGTGGCGGCCCTGCTGGCGCCTGACAGCGGTCGCATCCAGGTCGACGGTATTGATGTGCAAGCCGCGCCGCAAGCCGCCCTCGCGCGCATGGGCGTGCTCAGCGACGCGCGTGGCCTGTACCCGCGTCTGACCGCGCGCGAGAACATCGTCTATTACGGCCAACTGCATGGCATGGCCCAGGCTGCGGCTTCGCAGCGGGCCGACACCTTGGCCCACCTGTTGGACATGAGCCCACTGCTCGAGCGCCGCACCGACGGCTTCAGCCAGGGCGAACGCATGAAGACCGCGTTGGCGCGCGCCTTGGTACACAACCCGCCCAACATCATCCTCGACGAGCCGACCAACGGCCTGGATGTGCTGGCCACGCGTGCCCTGCGCGAGGCGCTGCGCCGCCTGCGCGACCACGAGGGCAAGTGCATCGTCTTTTCGACCCACATCATGCAGGAGGTCGAGCGGCTGTGTGACCAGGTCATCGTCGTGGCCCATGGCCGCACGGTGGCCGAGGGCACGGTGGCGGCCCTCAACGCGCAGTGCGGCGAGCGAGATTTTGAAGAGAGTTTTGTCAAACTGGCGTTCAACGCCGTCGAGAGGGCGTCGTCATGAAAGCCTGGGTGGTCTTCTGCAAAGAGTTGGTCGATGCCTTGCGCGACCGGCGCACCTTGGTGGTGGTGCTGCTCTCCTCGGTGGCCATCGGGCCGCTGGTGATGGTTGCACTTTCGGCCTTGGTGGCCGGGATCGAGAAGCGGGCCGAGGAGCGCACCGTGGTGGTGGCCGGCATCGAGCATGCGCCGACCCTGCGCAACTACCTCGAGCGCCAGACCTACCGCATCGAGACGGCGCCGGCCGACTACGAAGCCAAGCTGAAGAACCAGTCGCTGGGCGACCCGGTGCTGCTGGTGGGCCAGGCCTTCGAGGCCGAGCTGGCGCGTGGCGAGCCGCCTTTGCTCGAGATCGTGTCGATCAGCGGCAACCAGCGTGCGGGCACCAGCGTCAACCGCCTGACACGCCTGCTGCGCGGGTTCTCGAACGAGCAGGCCACCCTGCGCCTGGTGCTGCGCGGCGTGGCGCCGGCCACGCTGGAGGTGGTCGAGGTGCAGGAGCGCGATTTGGCCAACCCGCAGTCGCGCGCGGCCCAGCTCACGGGCATGGTGCCCTTCTTCGTGCTGATGGCGGTGCTTTACGGCGCGCTGAACGCGGCGCTCGATACAACAGCGGGTGAACGCGAACGCGGCTCGCTGGAACCACTGTTGATGAACCCGGCTTCGCGCCTGTCGCTCGTGATCGGCAAGTGGGGTGCAGTGGCCGTGGTCGGCATGTTGATCGCGCTGCTCAGTTGTTTCTCCTTCCTGCCGGCCCAGAGCCTGCTGCGCAGCGAAACCTTGGCGGCGATGTTCCAGTTCGGGCTGCGCGAAGCCACCCTGTTCCTGGCGTTGCTGGCGCCACTGGCCGCGGCGCTGTCGGCGGTGATGATGGCGATTGCCATCCGCTGCAAGAGCTTCAAGGAGGCGCAGGCCAACAACACCGTGGTCATCCTCGGGGTGTCGCTGCTGCCGCTGGTGACCGTGTTCAACCAGAGCGGCGAGGCGCCCTGGCACCTGGCGGTGCCGGCTCTCGGCCAGGTCGCCTTGATGAACCGTGTGCTCAAGGGTGAGGCCGTGGGGCCGCTCGACATGGCCCTGACCTTCGCGGTTTGCGCCCTCATCACACTGGCCGGGCTGGCCTACATCGCGCGTCAGTTGCGCTCCGCCGCGACGCGCTGAGCTTCGACCCTAGCCGGCCAAGTCCGCCCGATCCGTCAGCGCGCGCTGTCTCGAGGCCGCAGCCTCAGTCGTTGAGGTGGCGCAAGGCGCGCTGAACCTCGCCCTGCCAGGGCAGGCCGTAAACGATCTGGCTCAGGTGGCGGGCAGACTCCCACGCGGTCAACACCTCGCCCTGCGCGCCGAGCAAGCGCAGGTTGCTGACGACGCACATCGGGTCGGCCATTGCCACGACATCGCGCGAGACCATGACCCAGTCCCACGCCACGCCCACCTCGCCGTCGGCGGAGGCACCGCGCCAGACGGTTTGTCCACTGACGGGTGCCGCATCGTCCGATGCCGGGAAGACTTGGGTGTCGAGGTGGTCAAATTGCAGATGCGAGGCGCCTTCGGCCTGCCACACCAGTGGCGGCCAGGCGCGCACGCTCCAGGACGTATTCATGCAAAACTCCTTACGGTTGAGTCGGAGCCGAGGGGCTTCGGTGGCCGAGAGTGTGGACAATGAATGCCCCGGGCGATAGCTGTAAAGGTTGCCGGGTAGGCGAGGCGAATCGTTAAAAAATGCTGCAAGGCGACTACCAATCGGTGCTCGAAGCGAAGAACGAAGACCAGTTCCGGTCGGTCGTGATTCGTTTTGCCCAGCATCTGGGGTTTGACACGGTGTCGGCGATGGTGGCGGTGGACCATGTGGGTGCCGACCCAGAGTTCGTTGCGGTTCACAACACGCCGCTGGCGTTTCAGCAGACTTATGACAACGTCGGAGTCGGCAAGCGCGATCCCGTATCACGGCATTGCAAGCGCAACTCCGTCCCAATCATTTGGGGCCAGCGAACCTACCTCGACAACGACGCTATCGAGCTTTGGGAACATCAGGCCCACTTTGGCTACCGCAATGGGATTGCGATGGCTCTACACCTACCAGAAGGACGCCACTTCCTTCTTGGGGTTGATCGCGACCAGGACTTGCCTAGCGACGGAAGTGAGCTGATCAGAATCGTCGCGGACTTGCAGCTCTTTGCTGTCCATGCGCAGGACACCGCCTTGCGCGTGCTGGTGTCGGAGGCGGCCCGCCCCGAGATGCCAGCGCTGACGCCGCGGGAGTTGGAGGTCTTGCGCTGGACGATGGATGGCAAGGTGACCAGCGAGATCAGCGATCAGCTCGGCATCGGCGACCGCACGACGGTGTTTCACTTGCAGAACGCGATGCTCAAGCTGAGCTGCAACTCGAAACACCTTGCCGTTGTTAAGGCGATGCGTTTGGGCCTGATTCATGAGTACCCTGTAAAGGTTGACAGTTACGAGCGCGCTCCCTGGGTGCTGGAATTGGTTGTCCTTTTTGCAACCAGTACCACCAAGGAACGCTCATGAACAAGGTCCACACCACCCTCGGCCGTTGGGTTCAACGCATTGCCGGGAAGACCCAGCCCCAGAACGAGGCGCGCGCTTCGCAGCGGCCGACAGAGCTTGACGCCCAAGCCCTGCGCCACGTTGGCGGGGGCACGGGGTCTGCCCAGACGCCCAACAAAGGTTGGTAAGCATCTTCCGCCGCGAGGCGCTGGAGTCCCAGCAAACCTCGTGGATTGGTGAGATTCAGCTGGTTCGTCCGCCCTCGCTGGCCGTTTTGACGGTCGGCGTGGCGCTGTCGGCGCTGGCGGTCGGCGTCTTTCTGGCGCTGGGTGAGTACACACGCAAGGTGCATGTCAGCGGTGTGCTGGTGCCCGACCGCGGCGTGATCCGCCTGGTGCCGCCACAAGACGCGGTGGTACTTGAGCGGCGGGTGGTCGAGGGCGCCAGCGTTCGTGCGGGCGATGTGCTGTTTGTGCTGTCGCTCGAGCGCGCCGCCTCGGGTGGCGATACGCAGGCCCGTGTCCAAGGCAGCCTGGCTGATCGCACGCAAAGCCTGCGCGAGGCCGCGGCACAGCAGCAAGCGCTGCTGGTCAGCCAGGTCGCTGCGCTGGACCGGCGCAAGGCCGATCTGCTGCGCGACCGTGGCACGCTGGAGGCTGAGTCAACCCTGCTGGCGCAGCGGCTGGCGTTGGCGCAACAGGCCCAGGCGCGACTGGAGTCCTTGCGCGTCGACAACTTCGTGTCGGCCGCGCAGGTGCAGGCCAAAGCCGAGGAGCTGCTCGGCTTGCAAGTGCAGCGTCAGGCGCAGGAGCGCCAGCGCAACGCACACGAGCGAGAGATCGCCGCTGTTGAAGCCGAGCGGCGCGAACTGCCGCTGCGCACTGCGGCGCGCATCGGCGAGCTTGAGCGCTAGCGCGCTGAGTTGGCGCAAAAGAGCGCCGAGAGCGAAGGCCAGCGCAGTCTGCTGATCCGCGCGCCGCAAGACGGCGTTGTCAGCGCAGTGCTGGCCTCGCCGGGCCAGACGGTCACCGTGGCGTCGGCGCTGGCCAGCCTGGTGCCGGCGGGCTCGACTCTGCAGGCGCACCTGTATGCGCCATCCAGCGCGGTGGGCTTCCTGCGCGCCGAGCAGCCGGTGCTGTTGCGCTACCAGGCATTCGCGTACCAGAAGTTCGGTCACCAACGCGGTCGCATCGAGCAGGTGTCGCTGGCGCCGCTGCAGCCGGCCGAGCTGGCGGGCCAGCCTTGGGCCGGCGCCGTGCGCGAGCCGATGTACCGCATCACCGTGTCGCTTGAGCGCCAGGACGTGCCGGCCTATGGCGCGCTGCAGCGGCTGGCGCCTGGCATGCAGCTTGACGCCGATGTGCCGATCGAGCGGCGCAAGCTGTACGAATGGTTGTTCGAGCCGGTGCTGGGCATCGCCGGGCGGGTCTAGCGGTGACGGGCTCGCTCAACTTGTCACTGGCGGGCTGGCTTGGCGCCCACCGCGTCCCGGTCGTGCTGCAAACCGAAGCAGCTGAGTGTGCGCTCGCTTGTTTGGCGATGGTTGCAGCCGCTCATGGCCATAGCACCGACTTGCCTACCCTGCGGCAGCGCTTCTCCTTGTCGCTCAAGGGCGCAACGATGGCCGACCTGGTGCGCATGGCCGGTGACCTGAAGTTCAATCCGCGCGCCTTGCGCGCCGAGCCCGAGCAATTGGCGCAACTGGCCCTGCCCTGCGTTCTGCACTGGGACTTGAACCACTTCGTGGTGTTGACGGCAGTGCGCGGCAATGTGGCCACGCTGCACGACCCGGCGCGCGGTCTGCGGCGCATGAAGCTGGCCGAGCTGTCGCGCCACTTCACCGGCATTGCGCTGGAGCTCACCCCAGCCGCCGATTTCACGCCCAAAACCGAGCGCCAGAGCGTCACGCTCAAGCAGTTGCTCGGCCCCGTGCGTGGCCTGAAGCGCTCGCTGCTGCAAATCTTCATCCTCGCTGCCGGGCTCGAAGCCTTTGTGCTGCTGAGCCCCTTCTTCCTGCAGTGGGTGGTCGATGGCGTGCTGGTCAGCGCCGACCGCGACTTGCTGGTCACGCTGGGCATCGGCTTCGGCTTGCTGGTGTTGCTGCAGGTGGCGGCCGCCGCGATCCGCTCCTGGGCGGTGCTGCACTTGTCGGCGACCTTGAATCTGCAATGGCTGTCGAACGTGTTCGCGCACCTGATGCGCCTGCCGATGGCTTGGTTCGAGAAGCGTCACACCGGTGATATCTGGTCGCGCTTCGCCGCCGTGCAACAGATCCAGAAGACGCTGACCACGCACTTCATCGAAGCCGTGCTCGACGGCCTGCTGGTGCTGGCCACGCTGACGATGATGCTGTTCTACAGCATCACGCTGACCTTGGTGGTGCTGGGGGCGGTGGCCGCCTACGCGGCATTGCGCTGGGCCTTCTTCCGGCCGCTGCGCGACGCCACCGAAGAGGCCCTGGTGCACGAGGCGCGGCAGTCGAGTCACTTCCTCGAATCCTTGCGCGGCGTGCAGTCGATCAAGCTGTTCAACCGCCAGGCCGACCGCCAGGCGCGCTTCATGAACCGCGTGGTCGACACGATGAACGCCGACATCGCGACGCGCAAGCTGGAGCTGATGTTTTCGGTCTTGCACCGGCTCTTGTTCGGCGTCGAACGCGTGGCCGTGGTCTGGCTGGGCGCCTTGCTGGTGATGGAGCAGCAGTTCTCGGTCGGCATGTTGTTCGCGTTCGTGGCCTTCAAGGAGCAGTTCGCGCAGCGCATCAGCGCCTTGATCGACAAGGGCGTGGAGCTGCGCATGCTGCGCCTGCAGGGCGAGCGCCTGGCCGACATCGTGCTGGCAGCGCCGGAAGACGCGGGCCTGCCGCGCCTGGGCAGCCCCGACCTGGTCGAGGCGGCGGCGCCGCCGCGCATCGAAGTCCGGGGCCTGAGCTTTCGCTACGCCGACAGTGAGCCCGAGGTGTTGCGCGGCGTGAGCTTCGCGGTCGAGCCCGGGGAGTCGGTGGCCATCGTCGGCCCCTCGGGCTGCGGCAAGACCACCCTGTTGAAGCTCATGCTCGGCATCCACGCGCCCGGCGCGGGCGAGCTGCGCATCGGCGGCATACCACTGACGCAGCTGGGCCTGGCGAACTGGCGGTCGATGGTCGGTACCGTGATGCAGGACGACGCGCTGCTGGCCGAGATGGTGCCCAGCGGGCCGGCGCGCCCCATGACAGGCACGGCGAGGATCGAGCGGAGCTTCAACGCCGCCACGCTCTCCAGGCCCGAGAAGCGCTCGTCCACGCTGGCGTCGCTCACGATGACCGGGTCGCCGCTCTCCAGCGCGCGGCGCTGGACCGTGCGGCTCACCTTGGCGAGCGCGTCCTTCACGGCCTCGCCGTCGAGGTTCCTGGCCGCCACGATGCGCGGCCCGTCCTCCTCCACGTCGGCCGTGTCGGACGGGTCGGCGGCGGCGCTCTTCGGGCGCGGCTCGAGGATGCAGAAGCCGCGCTCGGCTCCGGTGGCCTCGATGAGCGAGTCCAGGATGATCTCGAAGATCGCCTCGGGGCGGTGCTCCTCCACCATCGCCTTGAGCACCACCTGGAGGCGCCGCGCC